>JAIMBU010000318.1 GCA_023511325.1 Gorillibacterium sp. | reverse complement strand
ACCAAACTTAGGCACGATATTGAATGATCAGTATGGACCCGAGCTTTTGAGCAATTTCAAGGAAAAAGACGGAAAAACCTACAAGCTGATTTCAGGATATCAAACGGAAAAGTATCTAGAAGAAGCGAAGAAAAATGCAGGCTTGGCACCTGCTTGGCTGCCTCAGTTTGTCGTACGTAAGGATTATTATGATGAAATTGGACGTCCCGATACGACAACTCCTGAGAAGTTTCTTGCTGCACTTGAGGAAATGGCGAAGAAGCATCCAGACAAGATTCCTTATTTAGGTGATAAGGGGCAGCATACAGATGATTTAAATTGGTTCTTACCGCAGTTTGGGATTTTGCCTTATTACTTAAGTGGTAATGAGGTCAAGCATACGATTCATGATCCAGCTTGGAAAGAAATGATTAAGTTTGGCTTTATTATGGCAAGCAAAGGTTTATTAACGAAGGAATCCTTTGTTAATACAGGCGACGTTACCTCACAAAAAGTGGTTGCTGGTGATTCCATTGTTTCAGCGTTGAATTCATCTGCAGAAAATGCTGCACCGCCAAAAGATAATCCAAACACCTCGTTTGAGATGCTTCAGCCTTTCTCAAGCTATATTTATCCAACGGTGCCTAAAGGCTGGATGGCGCTCGTAATTCCGAAAAGCAATAAAAATCCAGAACGCACAATGAAATTATTGGAATATGCGGCTTCTAAAGAAGGACAGGTTGATTTCTCCTTTGGTGTAGAAGGAACAGGCATAGATGATTTCAAGGATCTAGCCAATGGACCGCATTTCTTCTATGACAAATCCGTACCAAATGACTATTACCCACAAGGCAAGCCAACCTATACGAAGAGCTTTATGGATGCCTTGAACAAAGATTGGAACGGAACATGGAGTCAGGTTGGATTTGGTGAGCATATTGTTCTGATATCGAACTGGGCTGTTTCCAACGCTGTATCATGGAGTCCACTGGATGAGAAGAAAGTGGCTTACGACAAACTGATGTCCCCAAAAATGAAGTATTATCCTGAGTTTAATTTCATTATTGACGGAGCAAGTGATTTAGGGGTAATCGAAGCTAAAATCAAAACCTTAAAGCAAGACTATTTGACGATGCTAATCTTTGCTCAATCTGTTGAAGAATTTGATTCTATCTTTGCTGAATTTCAGAAAAAAGCTGATGGTCTTGGGATTGCTAAACTAGAAGCCGAATACACAAAGCAATATACAGAACTAAAGGCTAAGCTAGACAATAAATAACGATTGAACCAGATAGAGGAAACTGAAAGCACAAGGTTTCCTCTATTTTCTTTTTTTGTAACACAGGAAGATTAAACTTTTTGGAGGTCAAAAGATTGTACACATTAGAGAATGAGCATTTGATTGTGCATTTATATGAATGGCCCGGAGTCAGACAATATGAGCATAAGTCATCTGGACAGATGATGTTAGGCAGCAGTGCAGAAGGTAAATTAGCTGTAAATGGGCGTGTGACGGATTGGGAGGAATGGGAGATTCAGCCACTGGACATGGTTGACCTGCTTATGGTTTCCTACAGCATGCATTTAAAAAGGCTAGATCTAAAGCTAAGGGTAGACTATCGATTGCAGGATAATAAGCTTGCTATAACATGGAATATTGTGGAGGATGTATACTCTCGCTTGAATCGCTTAGATTGGATTGATCAGCCCTTGCTTGCTTGCGATCAAAAAGAGTTTGCCTTTTCTCGTTCTGAAATTAAACAAAAAAGCTGGGAGTTCCTTCCGAGTGGCGGAAGAGGCATATATGATAGAACACAGATAAAAGCAAAAATACAAGATAGCATTCCGGACCGCAGCGCTGTTCCAACCATGCATACTTGTATTTTCAATGATGACTTATGCTGTTTCGTCTACAGTAATTATCCAGTGATTCCACTGCTAAGTGAGGTCTCGGAAAAGGGTTCTTTTGCGAATAGAGCAGATCTTTACACAATAAGCCTTAATACTTACCAGTATCGGGTACGCAATCGGATAATGGAGCCATTGGAGATCGAGGTTGTGTTCTTAACGGACTTGAATGGGGATAGCAAAGCGGATGAATGTGACTATCAGTTATGGCTAAATAGACAATTTCCCGACGCTAATCCCATTTACAGAGAAGCGATCTGGTACAAGGTTTTTTGTGCAGAAAAGAAACGCGGTGTATTAACAACCTTTCAAGAGACGCTTGAGATTATCCGGCAGATTCATAACATCACAAACGGGATTCCCCAAATCGTTTATTTGGTGGGCTGGCAATTTGAAGGGCATGACACTGGTTATCCTTCGTTGAATCGTCTGAATACTAAGCTTGCAGTGAATCCAGATCGAGTATTAGAGGAGCTGCTAGAGCTGATTCGGAGAGCAAAAGAAGAATATGACTGTACGATTAGCTATCACATCAACGTGGATGATGCCTTCCCCAATTCCCCAGACTGGAATCCAGATATTCTCAGTCGGGACCCCGACGGCTCCCCACGTGTATGGATTGATCCAGACCTATCTGACCCTGCTTCCGATGGAATCAGCCGCACTTATCATATCAGCCATACAAAAGACGTGGAGAGCGGAGAGGTTTTTCGCCGACTCGATGAATTTCTGGCATTGGTGCCTGTCGAAGGCACGGTTCATCTCGATGCCTTCCGCAATACGAACGCAAGTTGGGATGGGGATGCTTATATTGGGCCAATTGAGGAACTGATCTGTGGTATGCGGCCCATCATCGCGTATTTGAATGCACAAGGCATCGATGTATCCACGGAAGGGCTGAACGGGATGCCGATTGAGGATGCGGGTGTGTTTAGTGCTTACTGGCATTGCAATCCTTCGCTTCTCTATCACGGAAAAATTGTTGGTGGCGGCAATGTGGATTTGAACGCTGTGGCCTGGGGCAAGGGTGCATCCATTGACGCCGATATCCTCTTTCGAGGTGAACCGACAAGGCTAGCGGGTGACCAGTTTCAATCCAACGATTTCGCATCTAATTGGAACCGCATTGTAGATATTCTTTATCTAGGTTCTATACTATACCAGTTCTATTTACGTCGTGAAATGGTGTAAATGCGGGAGGATGAGCAGAATGTACTTGTCCGATATGCCGATGGAGTAACAGTGAGGATCGACAAAAGAGCGGCGCGGCTAAGTGTACGTTGGGGTGATCTAGTCATCGCTGACGATGACGATCGATTCATACCACTAAACGGTCGGATCTATCTTTATAGCCGGAATGGGGTAGAACGGGATTGGCAACTGCCGAATGACTGGTTGAACAGCGAAATCACTGCATTTCGGTTGACCAAGGAGGGAGGACGGGAAGCTACTGCCTATACACTTGGCGAAAGCTCTATCCGTCTGAGACTGGACTCGCATATTCCTGTTATTCTTGAGAGAATTGACAGGGATTAATACTTCAATGAAGACCTACGCGAAAGGAGGGCTAATGAATGCTTCACTCCGATGAAATAGCAGGCACTCAGCCTAACGTCATTCAACTTACCGACTACGGAGCAGCACCGGATTCGGGGGAGGATGCTTTACTCTCCCTGCAGCAAGCACTTGAAGCCGCATCCCATAGTAAGGGACCCGTTGTAGTAAAGTGCTTGAAGGGAAGATATGATTTCTACGTCGAGCATGCCAGCCGCTTGCCGTATTATATTTCCAATACGACCAGTGAAGAAGAAAATCCAAATGTCACAAAAACGATCGGCATGCTCTTCAAAGGCTTAAAAGATATTACGCTTGAAGGTAATGGCTCGTTATTCATCTTTCATAGCAAGCTGACGATGTTTGTACTGGATGAATGCGAGCACATCACGATCCGTAATCTGAATACAGACTACGAGAATCCCACCGTTATGGAGATGAGGGTGGAGTCTGTAAAACCTGGTTATCTAGAGGTTAGCGTTCATCCAGACAGCCACTATGAAATTCAAGCTGGCAAGCTTTCTTGGGTAGGGGAGGGCTGGCAGTTTAGCAGTGGCCCTATGCAGGCTTACGACCACACCTCCAATCGGACATGGCGGATTGGAAATCTGATTGACTTAGCCTTATCTGTCGAGGAGCTCAAATCGGGACTGCTCCGTTTCCATTATAATAGTAGCTATATTCCATCGATAGCCCAAGGTCAAACGCTACAAACTCGTGACGGTATACGGGATCAGGTGGGTGCCTTGGTTCACCAAAGTAGGAATATTATCTGGCATAATGTAGGCATGCACTTTATGCATGGACTGGGTATCGTCTGCCAATTCAGTGAGAATATATCGTTTACCGAGATGAATGTGGCACCACGTCCGGAAACTGGACGTACCGTCGCGGCCTTCGCAGACTGTGTTCATGTATCAAGCTGCCGCGGGATGGTAAGGATCGCGGACAGTCGCTTTATCGGGGCACATGATGATGCGATCAATGTACACGGTACGCATCTGCGCGTCGTCGAGCAACCCGCCCCCAACCAGGTGACCCTGCGCTTCATGCATGCGCAAAGCTACGGCTTCGAGGCCTTCTTTCCCGGAGACGAGATCGAATTCGTCCGTGCGGACTCGCTTTGCCCATACGCCTCCGCGAAGGTTGCCTTCGCCAAGCTCGTTACTCCTCGTGAGATTCTAGTGACACTGGAAGGACTAGCGCCGGAAGGAATACGGAATGACGATGTAGTTGAGAATGTGACATGGACGCCAGAGGTAGAGATTGTAAACAACTATGTGGCGCGGATTCCAACTCGTGGCGTATTGGTGACGACACGTAAAAGGGTAGCAATCGTAGACAATACCTTTGATTGCTTGCCGATGAGTGCTATCCTGGTCGCTGACGATGCCGAGAGCTGGTATGAATCCGGTAGGGTGGAGAATATGATCATTCGTAGCAATGTATTTATCGAATGCGGGTCAGCTTTGCATCCAGTTATCTGTATCAGACCTGAGAACAGAGAGGTGCGAGTTGAACATCC
>JAIMBU010000317.1 GCA_023511325.1 Gorillibacterium sp. | reverse complement strand
TGAATGCCTTTCTGATCTCAGCCTCCCGCGCTGTGATTGGTACGATTGTGACGGTTCTCGCTTGCTCCTTGTTCTCTTATTTGATCACCAAGCGAGAAATGTTCGCTCGGCAGTTTGTTTATCGGTTTGTGATTATCACCATGTACCTGAATGCGGGGCTTATTCCCTGGTATATCACCATGCGCGGTTTAGGATTAAAGGATAATTATCTGCTCTATATTCTGCCGACGATTATTTCCGCTTATTTCGTCATTTTGATAAAAACATACATGGAATCGATTCCTGCTGCCTTGGAAGAATCGGCAATGATTGACGGTGCCGGATATTTGCGAGTTTTCGTCAGTGTTATTCTTCCCATCTCCATGCCCATTGTGGCGACGGTCGCCATTTTTCATGCCGTGAATCAGTGGAACTCCTGGACGGACAATTATTTTCTGGTCAGCAACCCGAAGCTGCAAACGCTGCAGCTCATCCTGCTGCAATATTTGCGCCAATCGGAGGCCATGGCATCGGCTGCCAATCGTGAATTGATTGCCTCCTCATCTGGTGTAACTGGAGGCATTCGCATTTCGCCTGCTTCAGTGAAGCTGGCGATTACGATGATCGTTACTTTGCCGATCATGCTGGTTTATCCTTTCCTGCAGCGCTACTTTGTAAAGGGCATCATGTTAGGAGCAGTAAAAGGTTAAGGCAACAATGTATACCAAGCCTGCGCAGGCCTTCGTATAAGATCACACGCAAACAGCAAAAGGGGAGGTTTACCATGCAAATGAAATGGCAGAAGCGTATGTTTGCTACTGTATTAGCTGCAGCATTGGCTACTACGGCAACAGGCTGCGGAGGCAACAACGGTGCGAGCCCAAGCCCAAGTTCAAGTGGGGGGACGGACGGCACAGCAGCTCCAGCGAAAGAGATTACCTTAACGATTTATGGCAACGGTTTTGGCAGCTCTGTAACACCAGGTGTTCAGACGGATCGCGTGGCCTTAGAGATCAAGAAGAAACTTAATATCAACATCAGTACGGAAGCGAAGGTCAATGATGACAAGCTCAATACCATGATGGCGAGCGGCGATTTACCGGATATCATATCTGCCGAGCGTAGGCATATGAAACAATTGATTGACGGCAATCTGGTCATTCCAATCGACGACCTGCTCGCAGAGCAAGGAAAAACCATTCTAGCGGAATCGCCACAACGAATTGAATTCAGCAAGAAGTATTTGAGCAATGATACGCATAATCTCTACTTTATTCCGTTACTGGCTGGTGATGCCCCTAATGACTATACGTATGTTTCCCCAGGTTATATGGTCCGGTGGGATTATTACAAGGAATTAGGTTATCCCCAATATAGCAATTGGCAAGACCTGCTGAAGATTCTCAAGCAGATGCAGGATAAGCATCCAACCAATGATAAGGGCGAGAAAGTGTATGCGATGGCACCGTTATTTGAATGGGGCTACGCGGTTCAAGCGGAATTCTACGATCGCTTCCACGGTATGCTGATGCTCGATAAGTTCATGGATGTCAACCCAGATACGCTTGATGCGAAGAGCGCAATTCTGAATCCAGAGGGAAGTGTTTGGCAGACAGCAAAGATGTATCAACAGGCAAACCTTATGGGTATTTTTGATCCAGACAGCTTCACGATGAAGTACGACAATTTGCTGGAAAAGGTGAAAAGTGGTCGTCTTCTCTTCAACTGGTGGGGCTGGGCCGGCAGCAGCGATGCCACGAATTCATTTGAAATCGCCGGTGAAGTGAAGGGATGGGAACCGCTCCCCCCAGCAAAGGGAGAAACGCAATATGTCGGAGAGTACGGATCGATCGGACGGCTTGACTCTACCTTTGCCATTTCAAAGAAATGCAAGGATCCTGAACGTGCCATGGAGTTGATCAATTTCCTTGTTTCGCACGAGGGTTCCCGATTGCTCCTAAATGGAGTGGAAGGAACGGATTGGGTCGTGAAGGACGGCGTTCCTGTTGATACGGAGGAGCGTATAGCGCAACAGAAGTCCGATCCGGACTTTGGCACGAAGAGTGGTATTGCTAAATACTACAATTGGAGTGGTTTCTCTTCGGGAGCATTAGATCCCCAATTCAAGACACCAACCAGCTTCGGCAATATCTTTAACGAAGATCATCTGAAGAATATGAGCATTCTCGACAAAGATTATATTGCCCACTACAATGTCAGCTACCCCGGCGAATTGGTCGAAAAGCTGGTGAAAAGCGGCGATATTAAGAAGAATGGGACGGACTATACGAAATTTGCAGCTCTGCCCATTGTATCTCCAGATGAGATCAAGCGGATCGATGGAAAAGTGGATGAATACATCAAACGGATCGTTCCGAAGCTTATTCTGGCCAAGACTGATGAGGAGTTCAAGCAAATTCAGGAGAGCGCCGTAAAGGAATTACTTGGGATGGACCTGCAGAAATCTGTAGATTACTGGACGGATGCTTACAAGAAGAATAAAGAAATTGTTATGGGAAAATAAAAGAAGATGGACCGGCAGCTAGGGCTGCCGGTTGTTTTTTTGAAAGAAATGAAAGGAAAAGTTTTCTTTCGTAAAGGGCTTATATTACGAGCAATGGATACCACCATTGAAGACGGTAGAACCGTTTACTTCATAAAAAGTAGAGGCAGCATGAAAAAGAGGCATGTGAAACAGCAGAAGCATATGAAAAAGGAGAGACATATGAAACAGCAGAAGCATATGAGAAAGCCTAATACAGGGATGTGGGGTTTGCTAGGTCTATGTGAACCTCAAGCGCGTTGGCAAGAGCAGGCAGGAGATTTCCAGTGGAAGCAGCAGGAGCTTCAATCAGATCTATTCGATTGCAGCATGAGTATACGTTTAGATCTACTTACGGATGAAAGTTCGACCAAGTCTGTCGATATAGACTTTAGCTTTGAGAACTGGTCGCAGGAGAATCACGTGCTGTTACCGGGGTCAGTATACAACGGAAACAGATTTCAGTCCCGCAACATCCCTTATCCACCCATCTACAAGAATGCAGAGGATCTCCGCAAGGATCTACCCGTGACCATTACCAATATTGCCCGCTTGAACATTGGGCAGGGCGAGTCGCGATTAGAACGGACATCGCATGATCTGTCGACTCCGGCGATCGGCATTTATATGCCTGAAACAGGTCAAGGCTGTTGGCTGTTGTTGGAGAACAATACGCGGGGAGGCGCAATCGGGATATCGCTCACGGAGAATCATGACCGCTCCAAGGCTGTTTTGTCGCTGCGTATTCCGCTAGAGCATGCGGCTGGAGTGGCCGCCAAAGAAGGGGAGACAGATGTACAAAGTAGTGAGACGGTCATACGACTACATGCGCATGTATTTCCATGCAGTAGTGTGAAGGCATGGATTGAACGCTTCGCGCCGATTCGGAAGTCTCTTGCTGGAACGCAGGAACTACCATCGACAATTCCGTTTTTTGCCTGTTGGGAAATTCTTGAGTCCAAATATAACAACTTGAATTGGGAAGCTGTGGAGAAGTACTATTCCGTTGGTCTGCGGGAGAATCACTTTCAGGACTGGCAGTGTGGATGGGTTGGCGGAGGAATAACAACCTACCCGCTACTTATTGCTGGCAGTGAACTGTCCCGAGAACGGGCAAGGCAGACGTTAGACTTCTTGTTCCGAACCCAGACGGAATCAGGCCTGTTTCACGGTATCTATTCCCAAGGTAGTTATCCGGGAGACGGCTTTGATCGGGAGGATGCCTCTTCGTGGCATCTGGTCCGCAAGAGCGGCGATGTGCTGTATTTTGTGCTGAAGCAAATCCATTTATTGGAGCAACAAGGGGAAATAGTGCCGGATGCATGGCAGGAAGGTGCGAAACGGCTGGCGAATGCCTTTGTCCGCCTGTGGGAACAGGAAGGTCAGTTCGGCCAGTTCCTCGATGTTTACACGGGGGATATTATCGTGGGGGGCTCTACGGCTGGTGCCATTATACCCGCTGGATTAATCTTGGCAGCAGAGTATTGGCAGGATGATCGTTATGCATCTGTTGCAAGGGAGGCAGCCAGATTATACATTACTCTGGACTTGTGGGCAGGTGTAACTACTGGCGGTCCTGGTGAAATTCTGCAATGTCCAGATAGTGAATCTGCTTTTGCCTTACTGGAATCGTTGGTCGTGCTATATGAATTTACTAGTGAAGAGGAATGGCTTCAAGCTGCCAGGGAGGCGGCACAGTTCTGCATGACCTGGTGCGTTTCCTATGATTTTCATTGGCCGGAGAACGCCGAATTTGGCCGTTTGGGGATGAAAACAACAGGAACCGTATTAGCGAATGCCCAGAACCAGCATAGTGCGCCTGGCATCTGTACCCTCTCTGGAGATTCGCTGCTGAAGCTGTTCCGTGCAACTGGTGATATCCAGTTTCTAGAGCTTCTCCGTGACATCGCCCGTACTCTTCCACAGTACATGTCAAGAAGTGATCGTCCGATTCAAAGCTGGGACGGAAGTGTACTGCCGCCAGGATTTGTCAACGAGCGAGTGAATATGAGTGCATGGGAGGGAGAGGACAAGGTTGGGGGTGTCTTCAACGGCTCCTGCTGGAGTGAAACGGCCCTCATGTTATCCATCATCGAGGTACCGGGGCTGTACGTACAACCCGATACTGGTATTTATATGGCATTTGATCATATTGGCGCAGAATTGCTAGCTCAGGAGAAGGGGAGTTACGTGGAGTTGTGCTTGTCGAATAAAACTTCGTTCCCTGCAGTTGTCCGTGTTATGTCGGAAACATCAATTGAAGCAAAGAAACCACTGGGGCAGCATCATGTTTGCACTTTGCCCTCGATTGAGCTTGCACCTGGAGAGTCCACAGCTTTCCACTTTGATGCAGATGGATGTAGGCGGCTTTAATTTAATGGAAGGAAACGAAGGTCACCCCATAGGCCGACTTTTTCTGAGCTGCGAGCTGCGACAAATGGACGATTGGCA
>JAIMBU010000316.1 GCA_023511325.1 Gorillibacterium sp. | reverse complement strand
CCCGTGCTCTTGCCCAAATCTTCTCCTCCGTCATCTTGGCAGAAAGCTGCACTCTTCGCTCGCTTACATGCTGTTCTGCACAACGGATATCGGTACGTTTGCCGATGATTCTGCCATCGATGTGGGAAAGATAGTTTTGAAAAAGAATAAGCTCAGAAACAGTGGTTTGATTCACTGCTTTATTGGTTATTTCATCCTGCAGATCCGACTTCTCGCATTGAAGCTCAGAGAGAAAAGCCTCTTCTTCTTTCAAACGATGTACAGCAGTCGATAGAATCCATTCAGCCTGCGTTTTCTCCGTTGATTTCAAATCGACAATTTTTTGAAGAGAATAACGGAATCTCAATCTCATCAACCTCCGGTAAATTCATGAATCAGACGGTCCTGCACATCTTGGTAATTTACTTGCTCATTCGTTTTCTGCTGAGTAAAATCATTGATCAACGCAATGAATCGTATGGCCATATCAATATCAGGATTTGAGCCCTGTTGATACGCTCCTATATTGATGAGATCTTCGGATTCCTTGTAAATCGAAAGCATCCTTTTGAGAAAGTCAGCCGCATCCTGATGCTCAGGAGGTACGATTTCCTTCATTACACGACTGACGCTTGCCAGTACATCAATGGCGGGATAATGCCCCTTGTGAGCAATTTTTCGATCAAGCACGATGTGACCATCGAGAATACCACGAACGGCATCAGCGATTGGTTCGTTCATATCATCCCCATCAACTAATACTGTGTAAAAAGCAGTGATGGAGCCTTTAGGACCGGTCCCTGACCTCTCTAGCAACTTAGGGAGCATGGCAAACACCGATGGTGTATAACCGCGAGTAGCAGGAGGCTCCCCGACTGCTAGTCCAACTTCTCGTTGAGCCATGGCAAATCGAGTTACCGAATCCATCATCAGCATGACGTTAAGACCACGATCGCGGAAATATTCAGCGATACTTGTGGCAATGAGCGCTCCTTTGATTCGGATTAGTGCAGGCTGATCGGAGGTCGCTACGATAACAACCGAACGGGCTAGCCCTTCGGGACCCAAATCTCGTTCAATAAAGTCAAGTACCTCACGCCCTCTTTCCCCAATAAGAGCGATGACGTTGACATCAGCAGCTGTATTACGGGCAACCATACCCAAAAGCGTACTCTTGCCGACACCCGAGCCAGCAAAGATGCCCATTCTCTGTCCATTACCAATCGTCAGGAGACCGTCAATGCAGCGTATACCTACGCTGAGAGGTGTTAATACCCGGGGTCTACTTAACGGGTTCACTGGCTGATTGTTAGTAGAATATGTAGTCATCCGACTTGGTAGCTTCGAACCATCAAGTGGTTGTCCAAGCCCATCCAATACTTTGCCTAGCAACTCATGACCTACTTGAATCGCTAGCGGCTTACCTGTACTGATAACCTCGCAGCCAGGACCGATTGAATGAAGTTCGCCAAGCGGCATAAGAATAACTTTATTGTCGCGAAAACCAACTACTTCAGCTTTTAATGGCTTAGCTAATTTATAGGGATAGATTAAACAGACATCCCCAATACTTGCATCTGGTCCCTCTGATTCCACAGTCAAGCCGATAACCTGGGTTACTTTTCCCCCGACGACAATCGGATCAACTTGCTTTAAATGCTCCAGATATCGTGCTGAATCAAGTATGTTCTTACTCATCAGTTGACTCATTCTGATCATTATTCATAACAAGGGATTGCAGCGCTTGTTTGATCTCTTTCAATTGGGTATCAATACGAGCGTCTACGCTACCGAACTCCGTGCGCATCACACAACCATGATCGGTTACCGAAGCGTCCGGCAGGATTTGTAGTTCTGCTTGTGAATCTATAACTAGTTGAAGCTCATTTCGAGCATCTTGGAAGTAAGCAAAATGCTTAGGGGCCACACACAGCGTCACGAGTCCTTTTTCACGTTTGCGCGCAAGAATTCCCCGGGCAATCTGAACGATCCAATCCGGCTCTATTGAAAGTTGATGTGAGATGATCTTCTCCGCTATCCCTGTACTGATTTCGATCAAGAACGGTTCGGCTTCCCGGATAATTTCTTCTTTGACTAGGTAGGCATGCTCAAGTACAGTCGATGCTTCAACAATCATAGCTGTATATTCGGAGCGGACATCTTCATCTGCTTTAACAGCGCCTTCTTTGTACCCTATCTGATAACCATCTTCACGTGCACGGGTGGTCTCTTCCTCGTCGGCTTGCCGCTGCTTGTTCCACCAGGTAGCGATTTCAGCCTCTGCTGCCGCCTTCATGCCATCCGCTTCCTTCTGAGATTGCCTGATGTGACCTTCAGCAAATTCCTCAGCATCCTGAAGGATTTGATCCCTTAAGGAATGAAGACGCTGGAGTTCACTTGCCTGTTGCAAAAGAGCATCCTCATTGTGATCGGAACCCTTGAGAATGGGTTGATTCCGTTTGAGCAGATGTTCCAGATTATCCACTATCTTCGCTTGATCGAGAGTGATGTAAGCATCTGTTTTAATCAAGTTAGACAATAACGTCATCTCCCCCACCACGAGCAATAATAATTTCTCCGGATTCTTCTAGACGACGGATTGTTGACACAATACGCGATTGGGCTTCCTCTACATCCTTTAGACGTACGGGACCCATAAATTCCATTTCCTCGCGGAAAGTCTCCACCATACGTTTAGACATATTGCGGAAAATAACTTCCCGAACCTCTTCACTTGCCACTTTAAGTGCAAGTTGAAGATCGACGTTCTCAATATCGCGAATAATTCGTTGAATCGAACGATTATCAATATTGACAATGTCCTCAAAGATGAACATCCGTTTCTTAATTTCCTCAGCTAGCTCTGGATCTTGAATTTCTAAGGCATCCAAAATCGTCCGTTCCGTCCCACGGTCAACGCCGTTGAGAATCTGAACAATGGATTCAATGCCTCCTGCAGATGTGTAATCCTGGGTAACAGTTGCCGATAGCTTCTGCTCCAACGCTCGTTCAACCTGACTAATAATTTCCGGTGATGTGCTGTCCATAAGCGCAATTCTCTTGGCAACCTCCGCTTGCTTATCCTGCGGCAGAGAAGATAGAATCAGTGCCGCCTGCTCGGACTGCAAGTAAGATAGAATCAGTGCAATGGTCTGCGAATTCTCATTCTGGATAAAATTCAAAATTTGCGTGGGATCCGCTTTACGAGCAAAATCGAAAGGGCGAACTTGGAGTGTAGCTGTCAATTTGTTGATAATGTCAACAGCTCGCTGTGAACCAAGCGCCTTCTCCAGTACTTCCTTCGCGTAGGCGATACCACCTTGCGATATATATTCCTGGACCATACAGATTTGGTGAAATTCAGATAGAACCGTTTCCTTATCAAGGGATTCCACTTTCCGAACGTTGGCGATTTCGAGCGTAAGTTGCTCAATCTCTTCATCTCGGAGGTGACGGAAAATTTGCGCTGACACCTCTGGTCCCAAACTGATCAATAAGATAGCGGCTTTCTGCCTTCCCGACAAGCCATGTTGAATTGCTTTAGCCAAGAGCCCACACCCCTATTCGTCTACAAGCCAAGTGCGCAATAGATTGACAAACTCTTCCGGCTTTTTCTTGGCTAACATTTCCAGTTGCTTGCGGACCTGAGTCTCGCTGGAATCTGAATCCAGATCAATTGTTGGATATTCCAACTTAGCAGGAACAGCGTCCACTTCTTCAGCGATTTCATTCTTACGTCGTCTACGCGATAGCCAGAAACCTCCGGCTCCTGCCAGAACAACTGCAAGTGCACCAATGCCACCGATTAACCACCAATTTGTTGAGCTTACCGTATCTGTAGCCGCAGTCGTAACTGCGTTATTCTCAAAAACAGTGACCTTTGCTTCTAATTGAGCGTCCGTCAAAGCGGCTTCCGTATTCGCGAGCGAAGCACTTACAACACCTTTTAACAGCTTCTGAATATTGATTTTTAAATCTGCATCAAGGGGTTGTCCACCCGGTGGTTCAATGCCAACCGATATGGTTAAATCATTTACATAATAAGGGCTCTTCTCAATAACGTTATGAATTCGATTCACTTCATTATTGATTGTGCTTTGTACTTTCTCAGATGTTGTCTTGCCGGATGTTGTCGTATCGCTCGGGTAAGTAGGAACATCTGTCCCTCCAGTTCCGGCAACTCCGCCTACAGGTGATCCCTCACCTGAATAATTTTCTTGAATTTCTTGAACGCTTATCGCAATTCCCTTATCATCCACCACTGGCTTTACCAGATTCTCCTCGCTCGACGTTTTGTCGAAATTCAGGCTGGCAATTACAATAGGAACAACTTTCCCCTCAGGAAATAGCTCATTAAGAATATGGGTAACGTTCGATTGTATATCACGTTCAAATTGCTTCCTAATTTGAAATTGGACTGCCGCAGCAGTAGTGGCTGTACTCAGCATTCCGTCTACTTTAGAGTAAGGAAGCGGCTCCCCGCTGGCTTCGGAGATCGTAATATTCTCCATGGGTAAGTTCTTGATACTCATCGAAACTAGGTTATACATCGTGTCAACCTGTTGCTGATCCAAGGAATAATTGTTTTTCAGCTTAATGATAACAGCCGCTGATGATTTTTCCATCTCAGAATCCGTTAGAAAAACCGATGACTTAGGTAAGGTGATCATTACCCTGGATTCTTCCACGGAATCCAAGGAGTTAAGTAATTTGGCGAGCTCCCCTTGCATCATCGATAATTCTTTAACATCGAACTCCCGATCCGTTGTCCCAAATGTACTTTCCTTAAGTGACTCATAACCAATCGCACCGTTTTTGTTAAGCCCCTGATTTACCACGTTGATCTTTACAGTGGCTACTTTGCTTCGCGGCACAGAAATGCTTTTTCCATCGTCACTTAATACATAAGAGGTCTTGTTTGCATCTAAGTATTCCGTAATGGCCGCCGCATCGTTCTCGGGTAGATCTGTAAAAGCGAGGGCATATTCCGTGCGAGA
>JAIMBU010000315.1 GCA_023511325.1 Gorillibacterium sp. | reverse complement strand
GTCTTAACGCACGAAGGGTAGCTTCGCGAAAATCGCCGCTATGCGTATGCTCATTATGTGCGCCACCCTTTAAAAACGTAATCTTTATATCGGTAATCGGCATACCCGCTAACAACCCATGGTGGTCTCGCTCATAAAGATGAGCCTCGATCAGATTCTGATTGCCCACGCTTAAATCATTGACATGAGAGGCATTCACAAAAGTAATCCCGCTGTTTCGCTCCCCTGGCTCCAGCCGAAGATGCACTTCCGCATAATGCTTGAGCGGCTCGAAGTGTCCATAGCCATTCACGGTGGAACCAATCGTTTCTTTATAGAGAATTTCAGGGCTACCGAAGGAGACATCCAACTGGAATCGTTCCTTCACAAGCAACTCCAGCACTTCAAGCTGAATGATTCCCATGACGTGGATGTGGATTTCCTGCAGGACTTCCTCCCAGATGACGTTCAAGGACGGATCCTCGGCGTTTAGCACCTGAAAGGCTTTCAGTACATCCTTCACATGATGGGGGGCGGCGAAAATAACCTTTGACTTCAATGTCGGCACCATCTCATAGCTCAGCTTGTCTGAATAGATGCCTAAGCCTTGTCCCGCCTCAGCAGCAGAAAGCCCGGTTACAGCAAACAGATCACCGGCCGTTATCTGATCGACTGTATGTGATTTACTCCCATTGTAAATGTGAATCCGCGTAACCTTCTCACAAATTTGGACATCGCCGCTGGCATAACATAGCTCATCACGAACCTTAAGCGTACCACTTAAGGCTTTGATAAAGGTCAAGCGCACACCGTTGTTGTCATGGCGAATTTTATAGATCCGGCCACCAAAAAGAGCCTGCTCATCATATTCCACCGTTGTTAACAAGTGCAGCTGATCTAAGAATTCGGTGACTCCAATATCCTGCAAAGCAGAACCACTTGCGCAAGGGAAAAGCTGATGATCACGAAACCTAGCCTGCAGCGTCCGCAGCCAAAAGGCTTGGTCTTCCGTTCCAGCCATATACTTCTCTAATAACGACTCGTCACGCTCCGCCATGCTTTCCAGCAAGGCCTCCCCAACTTCTCCACCGCCTAAGCTCCCGGTAATCATACACACATCCTCGGTCAGATGCAGGCGAATTTCCTTGAAGACTCGATCTACTTCTGCACCGACTCGGTCCGTTTTGTTAATAAAAAAGAACGTCGGTATTTTGTGCTTATGGAGCAGCTGCCAGACCGTTTCGGTGTGACCCTGAACGCCTTCTACCGCACTGATAATAAGCACGGCATAATCCAGCACTTGGACAGCCCGTTCCATCTCCGGCGAGAAGTCGACGTGCCCGGGTGTATCGATTAAATAATAGGTTGCTCCCTTATACGACATGACGGCTTGGTCGGCAAAAACGGTAATGCCTCTTGCCCGTTCGATGTCATGGCTGTCGAGGTAAGCGTCCTTATGATCGACTCTCCCCCGCTCCCGAATGCTATGTGTATGATAAAGCAACTGTTCGGCAAATGTGGTTTTACCCGCATCCACATGGGCGAACATGCCTATGGTTTTCTTATTCATCGCGTCTCCTTGCTTTCATAATAGTTGTCTTCGGTTTAGAGAAGACGCTGTACTTTCTCTATTTCACGAACGTCCCGATTATTCCAAGTTTAACAGAATTCCGTAAATCTATCATATAGCTGATCGGATCGATACGGTCTATAATTGTTGGTGAATAGGTTTGAATAGACTGAGGAGGGGTTTTTCCATGAGTGAATTTGACCTACGCCCGATCACCGTTAACCAAATCGGATATCCGGCCCATAGCGACAAAACCGCGATATTCACGGGAATTGGTGG
Organism: Gorillibacterium sp.; assembly: GCA_023511325.1. GTDB lineage: Bacteria > Bacillota > Bacilli > Paenibacillales > NBRC-103111 > Gorillibacterium. The sequence goes on along the minus strand of JAIMBU010000315.1, from coordinate 3,156 downwards.
AGCATTTGAGGTGATCGATACGCTAACAGGTAATACCGTCTTCAATGGGGAAACCGGTAGTGCTCTTGAGGATGCGGCTAGCGGATTAACTGTATATCAAGGTGACTTCTCGGAGGTAACGACTAGCGGTCGTTACCGGATTCGCTTGGTAAGTGGCGGAGAATCCGGGGACTTCGACATCGCTGAGCAGCCTTACGAAAATTTATTGCGCGGATTACTAAAAGGCTTCTACTACTATCGCTGCGGAACTGAATTAACCGAGGAATACGCTGGCGTCTGGGCCCACAAGGCTTGCCACCTGGATGAAGGAATCGTACACGGCGAGCCAGACCGCAGGTTGAGCAGCTGCGGCGGGTGGCATGATGCCGGTGATTATGGCAAATACGCCGCGCCAGGCGCGAAGGCGATTGCAGACTTGCTGCTTGCCTATGAGCTGAATCCGGCAGCGTTCTCCCGCCCTGTCCCGATTCCGGAAACTGATAATCGGATGCCTGATGTGCTGCATGAGTGCCAATGGGAGCTCGCTTTTCTGTTCAAGATGCAGGACTCGCAGACCGGAGGCATATTCCACAAATTGACCACATTGAGCTTCCCGCCGCTTAACACCATGCCCGAGGATGACCTCGCGGATCTGTATTTCTCACCAATCTCAGCGACTGCCACCGGTTGCTTTGCCGCAGTCATGGCGCTGGCCTCACGTGTATATCGCCCTTTCGATCCCAGCTTCGCCGACTGCTGCTTGAGGTCCGCTGGGCAAGCATGGGGGTGGCTAGTCGCTCATCCAGAGGTTCCCGACTTCTGCAACCCAACAGATATCCTCACTGGCGAATACGGCGACAAGCAGGACATCGACGAACGTTACTGGGCTGCAGCCGAGCTTTATCGCACGACTGGCGAAGCAGTCTATCATCACGCGTTGCAGGCTCTCACCACTATGGACTTTCCTAAATATAGCTTAGGTTGGGCGGATATGGGGGGGTATGGAACGATTGCATACTTGCTTTTGGAGGAGGATCAGACAGATCCTGTGTTGAGAGCTCGGTTGCTTGAAGGCTTAGCAGCTGAAGCGAAGCAGCTCGTTCGACTCAGCCAATCAGACGGCTATCGAATTTCACTGAGCCCTGATCAATACATCTGGGGAAGCAATATGCTCGTGATGAACAACGCGATGTTGCTGCTGATTGCACACCGCCTGTTTGGCGAGCCGGCCTATAAGGCTTGTGCGCTTGAACATCTGCACTATCTGGTCGGCCGCAATGCGCTCGACATCAGCTATGTGACCGGCTTTGGTGATCGACCAGTAAAGAACACACATTATCGCCCCTCCGTTGCGGCTGGTGTAGATTCTGCCCCCGGACTCGTCTCCGGTGGACCGAACACCGGCCTGCAGGACGATTATGCCAAGGAGCATCTGCAAGGCCGCCCTCCGGCGCAATGCTTCGTCGACCATATTGACAGCTATGCGACCAACGAGGTGACTATCTACTGGAATTCACATGCTCTCTTCACGGTTGCCCTGTTGATGTAAGCAACAAATAGAGTAACCGATCCTAGCAAAAGCCGGATGGACGTCGATATGGCGTTCGATCCGGCTTTTGCTAATCGTAAAATTTCTCTGCATTGCTTAAGGCGGTCCATATATCAGAGCTCTCTCCACCTATGTACCAATAGGCTATGCCTGCTAGATTTTTGCTTACTGCTAATTTATATTTGGCTATTAATGAACGACTATCCTCAACCCAGATCATATGCTTCATGGATAGCTTCGAATAACTGACAATATATTGCCCCAATGCTGCATTCCAGATGGGCTTGAGTGAATAGGCCTTGATTAGCTGATTCTGCTTAGTGAGCGTAATATAATCGGAGGATGAGACGGTGCCATTCTGTTTCAATGTCCAATCACGATTATAGAAGGGCAAAGCCAATATCACCTTTTGGCTTGAAACCACCTGAAGGAGCGTATTTACACTTTGTTGAACGTAGGAGAGTGAAGCAACAGAGCCTGGATTCACACTTTCGCCATAATGCTCGTCATAGCCCATCATCACTATGTAATCTACTTGCTTGCCAAGCGCAGCATAGTCGTAAGCCTCTGTCCAATCGCTTCCAAGATCGGGAGACACATCGAATGACAGTATGGCATGGAGGGTATGTAGCTCTGCGGCTAATTGAGTAATAAAAGTCGTCAAGTATCCACGATCATCTGGTGCTACATTTTCGAAATCAATGTTAAGTCCAGCAAGTTCGTATTTGCTTACCATTGCTGCTAATTGATCAATCACTGCATTTCTTGCAGTTGGAGTGGACAACATCTGATGAGTCGCTTCTTGATCGGATCGATTGCCGACCATCGCCCATATCTGCTTATCATTCTGCTTTGCCCACGTAATCAGCGAAGTATCCATGTAATTCGTTACCGTGCCCGCTCCTCCGACAAAGTACCAACGTGGAGACAATGTGTTTACATTCGATTTGAGAATATTACTCTCATACTCTGCCGTCGTTTGGTCATACTGCCAGCCGATCGTAATTCGTTCGTTCGGTTCGGCTTCAAGCTCTTCGGCCCAGCTGCTATTTTGCAGCACCCGATCGATGAGCACAGCCGTTTCTTGTCTGGTTATCGGGTTCGTTGGCCGGAAATGGCCGATTCCATCGCCTTTCATTAACCCCAGCTTATCGAGAGCAGCTACAGCTGCCCTTGCCCAAGTGGCGATTTGGTTACCGTCCTTGAAGACGGTTTGATCACTAGTCGTACCGCTTGTTTGCTTCAACGCATTGGCGAGCAACACAGCCGCCTCCTGCCTTGTTACTGCCTTCGTCGGAGCAAAGGTTGTTGCCGATGTCCCTTTCGTCAGTTCAAGCTGAACAGCAGCTTGTATCCAGCCGTGATACCACGCGCCCTCAGCTACATCCGAATAAGGAGATACTGGACTTGTCACTGGTTCAAGCCCTAGCAAACGATCTAGCATCGTGACAAATTCAGCTCTCGTAATCGATTGGGTTGGTGAGAAGCTTGTCGCCGAGGTGCCGGAGATTATTTTCTTGTTATATAAATCTATGATTTCATTTCGGGCATAGCTCGTGCTGATATCGATAAAGGGCGACACCCCAGTGGCCGACACAGGCTGAATAAAACCGCTAGCTGTATAAAGA
>JAIMBU010000031.1 GCA_023511325.1 Gorillibacterium sp. | reverse complement strand
GCGTAAGGCATATCTTCCATCAGTCTGTCATAATAACTGGCGAACCGCCCGTATGCCAACCTGGCTCATCTCCTTACCTAGCTGTCTGTTTCCTTCTGCTCTGTTTCCTTCTGCTTGGCTGTTTCATTCGGCTTATCTGATTCATCCAGATTAGCTGCTTCTACGCTCGGAGTCGCCGTTTCCTTCAGTCGAGTATAGTCATCCTGCTGCTCGACAAGTCCATCTTTCATCAGCTTGCCCAGCGCCCGCTTAAAGGCCCCTTTGCTGACGCCGAATTTCGTCAGGATAACATCCGCAGGCGTATTGTCGCAATAAGGCATGGTTCCGTCAGGACGCGCTTTCAAGAAGGCAAGTATCTTCTCGGAATCCTCTTCTCGGCCGATCTGCTTTACCTGACGCATGGAAAGATTTACTCGGCCATCCTCACGAATAAAGACAACCCTCACCTTCACCACTTCACCAACGCGTAATGGTCGGGTTCGCTCGGTGGAATGAATCAGACCAATAGCACCAAATCCGAGCACTCCACCTTCAACGATGACGAAGGTACCCACCTGAAACGGCTTATACACCCGGGCATCGAACCATTGATTCATCCACGAGGATGGCGTAGGAAAGGTTAACGGTACTAACTCATTCTCCCCAGCGAGTCTAGCTACTAAACGACCTTGTCGATCGTGAGACAAGGTCACAAATACCTTGTCCTTCACTCGGGGGCGAAGTTCCACCATATCTGGCTGCTCAGCAAAAGGCAACAGCAGATTTCTTCCCAGACCGATGTCCAGAAAGCTTCCGATCTGCGGGTGAATATCCACAACCTCAAGCAGTGCTACCTCGTCCATATGGATCAGGGGGTCGCGCATTGTTGCAGCCAAACGATCTTCAGAATCATAATACAAAAAGACGCTGATTTTCTCGCCAAGCTTCACGTCACGGGTTCTCTCCGAGTTATGAAGAAGTACATCCTGATTGCCATCCGTGACGAAATAACCATACGGATTGGCTTCCCGGACTACCTCAAGCTCAACTGTCGTGCCTGCTACAAATGTCATGCGTGCTCCACAGCTTTTGCATCAGACCATAGACGCTCGATATGATAATACTCGCGGTCATCGCGATGGAATACATGCGCCACAACGTCTCCCAGATCTATCAGCACCCAACGTCCTTTGTCCATTCCTTCGACACCACGTACGCGCGTTCCTTGCTCTTCAGCACGCTTGCGAATTTCATTGGAGATGGCTTGAACCTGTGTTTCTGAGTTCCCGTGACAGATGAGAAAATAATCTGCAATCGGTGAAATTTCCATTAAATCCAAGGCAATGAGATCGACTGCTTTCTTGCTATCAGCGGCATCCCATACTAGATCAAGTAATTGTTCGTTTGTCATCGATTCATCCTCCTATCTCTAATTTCGTCGATCAATGCGTTTCTTGACAATAAAGTAAGGGGGTATATCTTCTCACCCTTGGTCAGCAAATAATGAATTGTCGAGTCAAATCCAGCAATTAAGGGTTTTTCTAGGCTGGTTTCAGCCAGCAACCGAATCGTCTCAACCTCTGGATATACACGTCCTGGCTCTATATAATCAGCTAGACAAACGACCTTCTCCAACAGTGTCATCCCTACTCGGCCAGAAGTATGATACCGAATCGCATTCAGTACGTCTTCATCTTTAATTCCAAATTCCTGGCTAACTACGTAGGCTCCAACAGGAGCATGCCATAATGGCTTATCATAATTAAGCAGTTCATTGGGAAGTTCGCTTTCGAGAATAACCAGACGTTGTCGTTCTGTCGGCCAATATTTGCAAAAATCATGTAACAGTCCGGCAAGCTCAGCTTTATCCGGGTCAGCCCCATACTTATGGGCAAGTTCTTTGGCCGATTGCATAACACCAAGCGTATGCTCCCACCGCTTAACGGGAAGTTCTCGGCGTACAGCCTCCATCAATTCGTTAAACATCATATAATCGATTCACCTCAATGTAATCCAACACTGTGTCAGGAAGCAGATAGCGAATTGATTGTCCATTGCGGCACCGCTCACGAATGTGGGTGGAGGATATCTCCATCAGTGGCATAGGAACGATCTTGACTCTACTCTGCAACTCTGGTGCTAGCTCGTGTAGCTTTAGTTCATAACCGGGACGACCTACTCCGATGAACGTTACGATCCTAACGAGATCATCAATACGATACCATTTGGGTAGGTACATGATCATATCCGTACCCACAATGTAGCTAAACTCATCACTTGGATGCTTGGCTACAATCTCAGACATCGTATCTACTGTGTAGGAGGTTCCGCCTTTTTCTACTTCGTTATTTGCTACACGAAAGTGTGGATTGTCACCTATTGCCAACTCTACCATACGCAGTCGATGGGAAGCTGCTGTGTTTAGCTGACCCCGTTTGTGCGGAGGCACATTGGCTGGCATAAACCACACCTCATCCAAGCCTGCTTCTTCGCCGACTCGTTCGGCTGCCAGCAGATGACCGTAATGAATAGGATCGAAGGTGCCTCCCATAATCCCTATTCTCATACGATGCCTTCACTCCATTCACGGCAGGATAATGGTTTTATGGTCCTTTGATTCCTTGTAGAGCACAATCGTCCGGCCAATCACTTGTACCAGCTCCGCTTGCGCACCCTCAGCCAATTCATTGGCAATGTCGTTTGGTTCATCTGAGTTGTTGTTTAGAATCGATACCTTCATTAGTTCCCTGGTGTCAATGGCTTCTACAATGTGGCGGATCAGATGCTCATTGACGCCACCTTTACCTACTTGAAAAATAGGAGTCAGATGATGTGCGAGCGAGCGGAGATATCTTTTTTGCTTGTTACTTAGCATGTTTTTGCCCTCTATTCATTCATATTAACAATACATGGTGCTCCTTGCTCGTTTATCCTTCTGCGAGCGCTTGTTCAACAATTTGGCGCATTGCAACAACCGGAGCGGATTGACCGGTCCAAAGCTCATAGGCATAAGCTCCCTGATGGACGAACATGCCAAGTCCTCCGTGAACTGCAGCGCCGCGCAATTGTGCTTCCTTCAACAGAAGCGTCTCACGGGGATTATAGATAATATCACTGATCAACATATGCGGACTAATCAGGCTTACATCGAACGGGGTTTGTCCAGGGAATGGATGCATCCCTACCTGCGTCGTGTTGATGATCAGATCCATTGAAGCAAGAATATCGACTAGCTCATTCATTCCCATGCCCCGAAGGATCGTTGCTCCTTCAATGGAGGCTGCAAGCTCTTCTGCCCGGCTGGGTGTGCGATTAGCCACAATAATTTCTTTGGCCTTTTCTTTCACTAAAGAGTAGACAATCCCTCTAGCTGCTCCTCCAGCACCAAGCACAAGGATGCGCTTACCTGCTGGATTAAAGCCAGTTTCTTCTTTGAGTGAACGGACATAACCCACTCCATCTGTATTATACCCTGTCAGCCGACCACCATCATTGACAATTGTGTTGACAGCGCCAATCATCCGTGCGCTCTCGTCGACTGCATCCAAATGGGCCATAACCTCTACTTTATGGGGAATCGTTATATTCACGCCGCGAAGGCCAAGCGCTCGAACTCCGGCTATTGCATCCTTCAGCATACTTGGAGTGACGTGAAAGGCAGCATAGGCGGCATTGATTCCTGTTACAGCAAAGGCACGGTTAAGCATGAGCGGTGATTTGGACTGGGCCACTGGATCTCCAAACACGCCATAGAGAACGGTACGTGTATCTATGGTATGACTTACACTACCTTTTGACACGAAAGAAACCTCCTCTTCCATCCGGCATTTCCCCATCATACTCGTTTAAATAAGGGCAGGACGGACAACTACCTTGACTCCTTTAGGTGCCCAGATCATCAGATCAGCACCTGTCGTGCCATTAACTGTGATCCAGCCAAGTCCAGAAATCAATACATCTGTTTTCTGGTCTTTGATGATGTGTACCGCATGTTTAACCAGTGCAGGAAGCTCCACGCTCGAATTCGCACCTGGCGGTTGAAGCAAGGTTCCCTTGTGATCAGCGTACAAAGCATCTGCCCGCTCCAGCTTGGTCCGATGGATTTGCAGTGCCCCTGCCATATAGCAGGTAAAAGATCGACGTTCACCTTTAATAAAATCCATTCGTGCCAAAGCACCAAAGAAAAGCGTTTGGTTCTCATTAAGCTGAAAGACCATTGGCTTTAATGTTGTTGTTGGCATAATGGTGGCTAGCTCTCTCTTATCAACCAATTCAGTCATCCGATGCTTATAGACAATTCCCGGCGTATCGACAATATCCCGACCGTCCTCCAGTGGAATCTTGACCAGGTCAAGCGTCGTGCCCGGATACGGTGATGTTGTGAGCTCCGACTCTAGATCGCTATAGTCTTTAATCAGACGATTAATTAGGGTAGACTTGCCGACGTTGGTCGCACCAACAACATAGATATCTTTATCTTTACGGTATAAATCAATCTTATGGAGCAAAACATCGAAGCCCATGTTCTTCTTGGCACTGCAGAGCACGATGTCGACCGTTTTCAGCCCCATCTCTTTGGTCCTCATCTGAATCCAGTTGAAGATCCGATTGTAATTGGTCACCTTTGGTAAAAGGTCGATCTTATTCACCGCAAGCAAGATCGGATTATTACCGACAAAACGCTGCAAGCCTGCGATAAGACTACCTTCAAAATCAAACAGATCGACAATATGCACCACAAGGCTGTTTGTGGACTCGATTCCTCCGAGCATTTTCAGAAAATCATCCTGGTTTAGAGTCGCTGACGACACCTCATTATAATGCTTAATTCGAAAACATCGCTGACAGACAATGGGTGATCTGGTCAGGGCTGACGTCGGTATATAGCCAATTTTCCCAGAATCACTCGTCTGCAGTAATACGCCGCAGCCCTCACAATGCGAATCTTCATCCTTTGATTCCAAGTGAGTACTTTCTAAGTCGTGGTTCATTCATTTCCTCCCGTTTCAATAACTAGGTCCGTCTTTTCTTACTTCTTCATTATGCGTAAAGCCATCTTCTCAATTCTCCGATTGACGCGGGTAAAAAAACCTTCTCCAATTAAGGAGACAGGATGTACCAAAACCGTATACAAACCGAGGCGGTTGCCTCCGAGCACGTCGGTCAACATCTGATCGCCCAGCATCATCACTTGCTCGGACGGAAGATTCATAATCGCCAAAGCCCGATGGAATGCTGCATTCGCTGGCTTGCGAGCACTAAAAACAAAAGGTAGACCTAGTGGCTCCGCAAACTTGCTGACACGTGCCTCCCGATTATTCGAGACAATGACAACTTTAAAGCCCAAATCCTCTAAATGCTTCAGCCACTCAACCAATTCGGGAGTAGCTAGTGGTACTGTTGCCCCAACCAAAGTGTTGTCCAAATCCGTAATGATCCCGCGAATTCCTTGTGACCAAAGCTCCGCGAGGGCCAGTTCATAGATTGTAGCCACACGCTGTCGAGGAACCAACTTATTCAACAAGCCGTTCACCTCAAATGTGCCGATTTATAAACCAAACTAAACTATACCATAGATCTTCAATTTCGCGCAAAATCAAGTTGTAGAGCATTTTTTGAAAAACCCATTCTGAAAAAAAATAGGGCACCGAGACCATTAAGGTACTCGTGCCCTAAGCTAAGTTTTCTTATTCAAGTTCTCCTTATTCAAGTTCTCCTTATTCAAGTTCTCAAGAGATCAATGCCTAAAGTTCCTTGCGAAGCTTGAGGACAAGACCCTCAGCGCGGGCAAGCTCCTCTGCTGTAACAGATCTTGGGCTATACTTTGCTTTCTCGAATAAAGGGATCAGCTTATCAAGATCAGGGGATAAGAAGGTGTCTTTATTGCGCCAACGCGTAATGGTTTCCCGCGCCGTTTCATAATCATATACTGCGAACCCGCGTTTTTTGGAATAGCGTAATAGCTTTTCGTATTCCTTGATCAGCAAGCGATTATAGGTCAGCTCAGATTTAGGACTACGCGTTAAGAATGTGTGCCCCCGAGGAATCCAGCGGGGAATCCAACGGTTCTTCCGATACCCGGCGAAAAACCACACGCCGATGCCAAGCAAAACCACAGCCACGCTACCTAACGATATCCATAAGCTCATTGGTAAGCTGTCAGCTTCATCTATAGCGATTTCTGAGGTATCCGTATCCGTATCATCCGGTTTCGTAGAATCCTGAGGAACAGCGGCATCCACCGCATAAGGAACACTAAATCCGGAGGTTGGCTCAAACGGCACCCAACCCCAGCCTTCAAAATAAACTTCAACCCAAGAGTGTGCATTGGAGTTATGAACCGTATAGGTCCCCGCACCATCAGGATCCGTATCAGCGAATTCACCGCGCATAACTTCCTCAGGAATGGAGGAATCCCGCTCACTTGTTCCAGATGTGAAACCCTTCACCCAACGTGCTGGCATCCCCAGCGAACGAACCAAAACCGCCATAGAGGTCGAGAAATAATCGCAGTATCCCTCCATCGTTTCAAACAAAAACTTGTCGACGAAGTCCGTACTGCCCCCTTTGTGCTCATTTGGCTCATTGGTATAGGGATAGGTCGACTGCAGATAGACTTCAACCGCCTTAACTTTGTCATACGGGGTTGTGGCATCTGTTGTTATATCCAGAGCCAGTTGCTTTACCCTCTGGGGCAGATTATCGGGCAGTTGCAAATAATCGGCCAGTTGCGTTTTATCAAAATTAGCAAGCGCTGTTCGTAAGCCAGCTTCATCTAGAATGGGCATTTGTGAAATAACCGAATATTGTTTTGGTTGTTTGGCCAGCTTAGATGAACTTGGTGCTAATTCGCTTAACTGTAGCTCTGAAGATGCAGGATCCCAATTAAGCGTGCCGACATCAGCATTCTGTTCTGCTTCCTGATCAAGAGCTGCTATGGAAAGCGCTCCGAACAGAATAGGAAACTTCGCCTTATCTGAAAAGGTTACCGTCTGCTTGACCTCGACCGTTTTTAGCTTAGAGCCTGCAACTAGAGGATTGGCTTCAAGCCGTGTTGTCGTGCTTCCGTTAATCTGATAATTGGGCAAATTGAGTTCCTTTTCGCTGTTCTCCCAGCCTTTTCCGGTATAGAATGCTTTCGTTTCTCCACGCCAATAGCTGCGATGAGAGGTTTCCACCGTGAATACTTCCGTATAATCGTAGGTAAAGCCACCACCCAACGAAGTATCATCCCGACCATAACCAGAGGTGGAGCGGAAGGCAGGGGTAACCGGCAACGTTACATTGCTAAGCTTACCACCCAGCGTTACCGTTTCACCCTCCCAATGCTTATACAGGGTGTAAGGATCAGTGAGAACATTCCGTACATCGGGAAGTAGTGTACCCACTCCAACCGTTAAGGTCAACAGCAAAATAATAGGGGTAACAAATGAAACGGGATAATCGGCGATATAACCCCAGCCCTCAGGGTTTTTCTTCTGTAGATTGGAGAAATGTCCCGTGACGAGCAGGAATAATCCGCTGAGGATCAGCAAGGCAGCTTCATCCCACAAATAAATCAAGCTAAAAGAATCTCTCAGTGCCATGGCAAGAATCCCAGCGATCATCGCAATCGCAATCCGACGCTTCTTAGTCATCCACCAAACAGCAGCCAAATACAGCGCCCATGCACCTAAGCTAAACCAATAGTAAGGATACAACTGCTCGACATTGTAATAAACAAGATGGCCAAATTCCCGAAGCGATTCAGGTTTGGCAATAATGAGCGTGAAATCCAAGGCAACTACATGCAAGGCTGTAATCAGAATAACTTGAATTATTCTTTGCAGATATCGATTCTTCAGAGCAGCTACTTCAGTTACAAACGTCAGAAGCATGGTCAGGTAGATCAGCATTCGTGTATGAGGAAGCAGTCCACCCTCTTCCTCACCAAACCAATGAATGAAAGCAACCAAGAATAAACCGGTAAAAAGTAAGATTAATGTCTTCTGCCAATGGACAGAAAGATAGGAGGCGAGACGAGAAGCCGTTGCCTTCAACAAAGTTTTTCTTCTTCTCATAAGCGCTTCCCTCCCAACTGTAGCGGAAGTTCAGACAAAGCAGAGATCGCGTAACCGAGGAAACCTCTGTTCTGCATAAAATGAGTCCATGCTGGATGATCCCGGCCCGCTTCGCTTCCCACGAGAATCTGGCACCCATTCATCTGTTTATGTTGAACCCAGTTCAATGCTCCTAAGGTTTCAATCCCTTTATCAGGGGAGATGATTACAGTGAACATACCTGAAGCAAAGCTACGCGAACGCTCCTCTAGTACTTTAAGCAAAGAGTAAGGACCGTCTGCTTCGACATCAATCAGATGGTTATGCATGGCGTTATGATGGATAAGGCCCAGCTTCGGCTCGAAGAAATCTGTTGTCGTTCCAACCGATAATAAGCCAAAAGAAAGTCGGTTTCTACGACCATATTCCAATAAAGAAGCGGCTGTCGATACAGCCAACTCAAACGTCTCTTCATTTTTATATTTGGCTCGCTCTCGATCGAGAACGATGATGGTGTTAAGCTCTGCTTCCCGCTCGAATTCCTTTGATTTCCAAGTACCTGTTCGCGCGGTGGCATTCCAGTGAATCCGGGAAAGTCGATCTCCGTAATTATATTCGCGAATACCATTTATCTGGGTTGTCTCTCGATGAGACTTGGTTGTAATGGCTTGATGGTGTGTACCCTTAAGCATGTGACTCAGCTTGGACCAATCAACAATGGTTACCGTTTCTGGCCACACACTGAAGCTTAATGGCATTTCAATCTTTCCAACATGCTCGAAAACCCCAAAAACATCTCCTGTGGAGCAGTCAATAGACTTAAATTGATAATGACCACGCGTCATGGGATGGGTCTGGTAATTGATTTCGCCATTCCTTTTCCAGTCGGGAATAAAGGTAGCTTCAAAGGACGTTGCTCCCTTATTCCTGTGCAGGAGCGTATCCTTCACATGAATATAGGGAATCGGCCATACTCCAGGTATATGCAGGTTAAGCTGGATGCTAAGCGTAGTTCCAGCTGCAAGTGGTTCTTGAGCGATCAGTCCATTGATGTTTCTACTGCCACTCGCTTGACCAATCCCGCTCCACTTGCCTATCAAAATATAAATACATAGAATCGTGACAATGATAAAGGTCATGAAGGCTAACTTACCGCCCTGAAACAGCAGAAATAAGAGACTAGCAAGAAATAATGTGATAATTAATCCATAACGTCGGGAGAATCTTCTTTCTTCACGTTGATGGCTAAGGCTCAATTCTCATCACCTCTGTAACCGAACAGGCACCTTCACCTGTTCCAGAACCGATTGGAGCACATGCTCAATTGTCAGGCCTTCTAAACGGTCTTGTGATTGCAGAATGATCCGATGTCCAAGCACATGAGGAGCCAGAAATTTTAAATCGTCGGGAAGCACATAATCTCTTCCCTTAATGAATGCATAAGCTTTGGCTACATGCGCTAACGCTAAGGTAGCACGCGGACTGGCTCCAAGGAAAATCGCTGGATGCTCACGAGTTCTGCGAACGATGGAAACTGCATATTTGCCAAGCTCGTCCTCCATGTAAACATCGGTTACCTTATCCTGAAGTTCGAGGATTGTCTCAATATCCGTAACAGCTTGCAACCGCTCCACAGGATGCTCCTTGCTTTGACTAACCAGCATCATATATTCTGTTGCCTCATCTGGGTAACCTAAGCTAAATTTGAGCATGAATCGGTCTAATTGAGCTTCTGGCAGGACATAGGTTCCCTCAAAGTCAATTGGATTCTGGGTGGCCAGAAGTAGGAAGGGCTGCGGTAATTCATAGAGAATACCATCCACTGTAATATGGTGCTCTTCCATGGCTTCAAGCAGTGCGGCTTGCGTTTTGGTGGTAGCACGGTTGATTTCGTCTGTCAGTAGGATGTTCGTCATGACAGGGCCTGGCCGGAAAACAAATTCTTCCTGCTTCGGATGGTAAATGGACACGCCTGTAATATCAGTAGGAAGTAAGTCAGGATTACATTGGATTCTCCGGTATTGTCCATTAATAGAACGAGCTAAAGCTTTGATTAGGACTGTTTTCCCGGTACCTGGAACATCCTCAAGCAGGACGTGTCCTCCGGCTAAAAGCGCCGCTAATAGGAGATCTATTTCTTCAGTTTTCCCTAAAATACAAGCTTCAAGATTATCCTTTAGTTGTTGAATTATTGTTAAATCTTCACGACGAATTCCGTCCATAGACAAACCTCCAATATGATATATATTTTAGTAGGGAAATAAGATCAGTTATATCAGTAGTTTACAGGATTTGAAAGTGTACGTATATCGTAACCAGCTATAAATTTGTTTGGAGGTTCTACCATTCATCGCTGTTGGCTACCTTTAAACGCCAAGCTATGCTGCTTTTTTAGCTTCACAAAAAAAACATCTATTTCTGACGCAAGCTTTACAGCTTACTCAGAAATAGATGTTTTTTGGAGGCCCAGCTTACCCTTTCGGCTTAAACACCAAGGCGCTCAGGAATGAGAAGATGATCGCCGAGGATACGCCGGCGCTCGTGATCTTGAAAATCCCGGTGAGAATACCTACCCAGCCCGTCTTATCAAACTCTTCAAGTGCACCATGGACAAGAGAATTTCCGAAGCTGGTGATGGGGACCGTTGCTCCTGCCCCGGCAAACTGAATAAATGGATCGTAGTACCCAAGTCCATCGACAATTGCTCCAATGACGACCAATGTTGCCATGGTATGGGCAGGTGTCATCTTAAATCCATCAATCATGATTTGTCCAACGATACAGATGGCTCCCCCGATAACAAAAGCCCAGAAATAATCCATCAT
>JAIMBU010000314.1 GCA_023511325.1 Gorillibacterium sp. | reverse complement strand
GGATGAAATCCCGGCCTTGAAAACTGCCTTTGAAGCATTGACGCCTGGACGGCAAAGAGCATACCTTTTTTATTTCTCTGAACCTAAACAATCCAAAACTCGCGAGTCAAGGGTTGAAAAATATATGCAGCAAATTCTGAGTGGAAAGGGATTAAATGATTAGGGCGTGCAGGCAAACCTAAGCAAGCCAAACCATGCCACAAACTCAATAAGGAGGCCCATGATGCACAGATTGGAAACGATCAGGTCCTATGTAAATCAAATCATTTCAGGCATCGATAACCCATCAGATAAGGAGAACGCGACGATTCATCTTTATGGGGTGTCTTCCGTCTGTGCCATATTAGCGCTGAAGAGGGGGCTTGATGCAGAACTTGCGGCCATAGCCGGTCTTCTTCATGAGCTTTACTTTTATAAAACGGGGGTTCGCCCATTTCATCAACATAGCTGTGCAGAAATGATGCGTCCCATTTTGCGGGAGATGGGGCAGCTTACTGCGAATGAACAACAGTTGATTTTATCCGCCATTTATCATCATGGAGATCAGGCACATATCCATGATCCATACGACGAAATTCTCAAGGACGCCGATGCCATTCAACCATTTTTGTTTGAAGCCGGGTTAGGGCTAGCCTATTCCTCCCTCCCCCGTTTGATGAAAGTTGCCAAAGAGCTTGGGCTGCAGGTCAATCCTGAAATAGCTGAAGCCGTTATCCAACCGTTGCCTATGAACAATATAGCTATGAGAAATCACTTGGCGGATCTTGCAGAAGAACGGGCAGCTCGTCACATTGTGGGAATTCCAGAAGATCATGCTTATCGGGATATAACGCATTACTGGCCGGATGACCATATTGAGGAAGTATTAAAGAATGGTTGGTGTGCAGCGTTCGTTTACCATTGCTGTATGCAGGTTGGGTTCAACCTCCCGATCCGGATGCCTCATTCTCCTTGCCGGTTGGCAGGTGTTGTCGCATGGTACGAGTGGGCAAAATCGACGCATTGCTTTATTCAGGATGCCCCCGATGTTTTACCCCAAAGAGGAGATATTGTCGTCTACCACTATATCATTCCTCCCGAAAACAAGCCTGAGGAGCAACGCGAAACGCCTACGGATCATATTGGGATCGTGTTATCCTGCGATGAGAATGGGTATGTGGTAGCAGAAGGCAACGTTAACAATAACAACGTTTCAGGAATTGTTAATCGGCCGCTTCACGAGAATATTGAAGGATTTATAAGAATCGACAGCAGCTATGAATATGACGGCTGGAAATATGATTATAAGACGGGGCAGGTTCGCGTCATCCCTTTGTCGGAATGACGAAGGAGCAGGTCCAGCTGTCATGGGGTTATCCATCGGGCAAAAGCGTGATTACTTCGAACATTGGAACTGTTGAAACATGGGTATACTCCAATTACAACACCGTCTCATTCGTTAATGGCAAGGTTATTGTCATTATTACATGACGCTCCATACTGCAAACAACCCTTCATCCTGATAAGGGATGAAGGGTTGCTCAATTCCTCTGATTGTTAACACAGCTGGCAGCAGCTGTGTTTTTTCTTTGTAAATCTATGAAAGGTGAAGCGGTTATTCCTGCTACATGGTGGCGGAAGAGTCCCCATGGATCTCCCGATATTGCTTCGGAGTCAGATTGGTGAATTTCTTGAAGGCGGCGAAAAAATGCCCTTTGGACATAAAGCCACATTGATCGGCGATCTCCAACACGGATAGCCGGCTGGAAACCAGCTTCTCCTTCACCCTTTCGATTCGTTCCTGGAGCATGTATTCGGCCAACGATACGTTCATAATCTCCTTGAACAACTGCCGGATATAGCCCACCGAGAAGGAAAAATTGTCGGCAATCTGCTCGATCGACAATTGCGCATCTTGCAGATGATTGTCCACGTACTCCTTTATCTCCAGGACGAGCTCTTCCTTGCGGCTCAAAGACTTCGGAACGTCGGATTCTGACTCAGACGCGAGCATTGTGACGACGCTCTCCAGCCATGCTTGGAACTCGGCCAATGTGCTGTACCGGTCGAGCAGATGATGAATACTGCCGATTTCTTGCAAGACGCTGGACTTTCTGAAATTCTTGAGCAGATCATAGGTGAAATAAGTCAGGTATAGCTTACCTTCGCGATAGGGCATCTCCTGGATGAGCTTCATCTGCTGGCGTAGCAGAAACACGGCGGCCTCTGGACGGCCGTAACGGATCGTTTTAATGATCTCGATCGTATCCAATGCCTCGGATGCGGCGGGATACCCCTCCATAAATTCCTCATAATCGCTCTCCAGATAAATTTGCCTTTCTCCGTTAAGAAATCGCAGCATCGTCAATTCGTAGATATGATCGTATACGGTCCGGATATTGGCGTCGAAGTCGTATGCATTGCTGACTGCGGCGGTCGTATTGACATTCAGTATGCGCGCCACCTGTTCGCATACCTCCTTCAAGAGACGCTGAAGGGGAAGCACGTCAGATTCACGGCCGCCAATGATCAGGATCAGATGATCACCGCCAATGTCCAAACCTTCGGCCACATAAGAACCGGCGCCGATTACTTCCTCGCTGATATTGCGTATGGCGTATTTAATTAATTTCCGGGAAGGGTAATCGTAGCGTTCGCAGAAGATGGGATAAGCGTCAATCCGCAGGACGGCCAGGAACAGAGCGTCGCAGGAGGACAGCTTGGTTTGGGATTGAATATATTCCAAATGTTTGATGCCCGGCTTCCCGTGCAGCACCCACTGGGTGAGCGACTCCGATCGGACGAGCTCGACTTGGTTTCTCATGGATGCATGAAGCTGCTCCACATTGTCCAGCAGTGCTTCAATACCGTCGTTAATCCACTGAATATCCGGTTTGGCATCGGACAAGGTGTTGGAGAACGCCAGCTTCCGCCTCAGCTTGTCAGACATAAAGGTAAGGGAACGCAAGGAACGAAGCGAGCTCCAGAAAAACAGTGCCGAGACGATTCCCAGCAACACTAAGGTATACGAGATCAATTTTTGCCGGTAAGCGTGAATATGGCGGGTAATCACGTGATACTCGTTCGAGTAATATACCGTCCAATCATCGAAAGGAAGCTTGGCTGTATTAACAAACCATCTCTGCTGCGGAAGTCGGACTTGAAAACTGTTACCCTGCTGTTCCCGCGTTGCTTGATAAAGCCGCTCGGTCAACGCGGAATCTGGCTTGCCTAAGATGATTGACCCTTCCTCGTCAAGAATCCGAATATCTTGCTCCGTGGAGACAGCTTGACCGAATAGGAGATCGGACAACAGCGACTTATCGATGATAAGCACGAGATAGAAATCAGACGGCCTTTCGGGAGTGGGAGGCAGAAGAAGGGCCAAGGTATCTGAACGATCCAGAGGATGATTGAAGAAATGCAAATATTGGCGGCGGAATTTTGTGACATGCTCCAGCATGTTCTGATCGGCAAAGTCTTGGAACCGGACGATTCCGGCTTTGGAGTCGACGACAAGACCACTCTTCAAATTAATCAGATAGGACCGCTTAATGAGTGGTTCGGTAGATAAGAAGTTGGACTGGGCGACGAGCACAGCATGATCAACGAGCGGATCATTGCGCGTATTAAAGAACCAGTTCTGGATATTCTGGTCGGCGTACATACTGAGTCCGTATGCTTTCATATTACCGAGAATCGTTGTGGCCTTCGAAGCCATATTGTCGACTTCGTTCTGCGAATTGCCGCGAACCTCCATCATGGAGTAACGTGAAAATTCCGCAGACAAAAAGTAGACGAAAGGAATCATCGCACAGATCAGAATTCCAGTTAGAAACAGAAAAGTACGAACATAAGTTTTCTGGTAAAAAAGCTTGAGCATCGCAATTCAGCACCCCGCGAAAAAGCGTTCTATTTCGAATCTATCCTCAGCTCCGCGATACGGATACCGAAGCGGAACACTTCTACTTAAGCACATCCCGCCCAACATGGGAAGTCCTCATTTCGATAGTGTCCATATCAAGACGTTAATGGCGGCCAAATCGGCCCACAAACCTTAGATCAAGTACCCGTTGTGACATTATCAAGACTATTCCGGGAGCCCTATCCCGCTCATAATGAACATTGTTGGGAATGGGACAACCTAAAACAGAAAGGAGTGAACCAGACAATTGAGATTACTGAAGGATCTGATTAGGAACCGTAACCTGTATTCGATGGCCATACCGGGAATCATCTTTCTCGTCGTCTTCTCCTATATTCCTCTGGCCGGACATCTGCTAGCGTTCAAGAACTACCAGGTCAGCCGGGGCATATGGGGGAGCGACTGGTCGGGACTAAACAACTTCCGCTTCTTTTTCGCTAGTAACGATTGGATTCATGTCACGGTCAACACCTTGTATTTAAATTCGCTGTTCATTATTTTCGAGATGGTCTTTTCGCTGCTTATCGCGCTCTTCTTAAATGAAATTCGCCTGAAATGGTTTAAGCGCACGATCCAATCCTTCGTCTTCCTGCCTTACTTTATTTCGTGGGTCGTCGTCGGCTACATGACATTCGTTCTCTTCAACAATACGGATGGGCTGATCAACCAAATCCTCGGACAGAACGGAGCGGAGTCCGTCAATTGGTACCAAACGCCGTGGGTATGGCCGATTATTCTGACCTTAACGCGCGTCTGGAAGAATGCAGGGTATCTATCGATTATTTTACTTGCCGCCATTGCCGGACTTTCTGTCGATTATTATGAGAGTGCCCGCTTGGATGGGGCCACCCGGTTTCAGCAGATGAAGTACATTACGTTGCCGCTCTTGAAGCCACAAATCATCATTCTTGTTCTCTTGGGAGTCGGGAGGATCTTTTACGGTGATTTCGGTATGATCTACGGAATCATCGGGGATAACGGGATCTTGTTCTCAACTACCGATGTGATCGATACGTACTCCTATCGGGCGTTAAGGCAGCTTGGTGACTTCGGCATGTCCTCGGCTATTGTGCTCTATCAGTC
>JAIMBU010000313.1 GCA_023511325.1 Gorillibacterium sp. | reverse complement strand
CCTTCAGAGCCTGAGGATAAAAAATCAGCTAAATGAGGCTCTAAACCAAAATTAACTCTTAACAAGATCTTTTTGGTGGAATAAGGAGAGGGAGATTTTCCTGTTGGGTTTGTGCAATTCCTAAATAAGCTAGGGTTACCAGTTTCGCAGATGGAACGAGGATCACAAAAGTGCTCTTGAAGTCAGAGCAAGCATTTACCTGCCAAAATACAGTTTTTCAAATGCTTTCTAATCTGAAAGAGAGAATTCCTGCAAAAATGCAGCTTTTCAGGCTTGCACAGGTCAGAACAGAGAGAGGGGTACCAAATACATGCATTTTTGCAGGAAATCGGTTTGGACAAGGGGGCCATCAGGAAAAAAGATGTACAATCGCAGGTTTTCTCCTTCACGTCGTTGTAGTACGTCTTGAGGGGACTACATACAAAAATGACATTCAAAACCTTGAAGGTTTGAATGTCATTTTTGTAGCCAACCCAATCAACAACCTCTTAAATCCCAAACTGCAACTGAAACAAAACTGATTTTTGAAAAATGGATTCATCTGTCCTTGCTATCCAATATAATGGTCACCGGTCCAGAATTGACTAATTGAACATCCATCATAGCACCGAATATTCCGGTAGCTACTTCAATACCGTTAGCTTGGACAAAATCATTAAACTGCTCGTAGAGAATCTTAGCCTGCTCGGGTCGAGCGGCTGCCATAAAGTTCGGACGACGTCCCTTTCGTGCATCACCATATAAAGTAAATTGTGAGATGGATAATATCTGGCCTCCGGTATCAAGAACAGATAAATTCATTTTCTCCGCATCATCTTCAAATATCCGTAAACCTGCTACTTTATCCGCCAAGAACTTGGCATCTTGTTCGGTATCCTCATGGGTTACGCCGACCAGAACGACCAGACCATGATCAATGCGACCTGTAATCTCACCGTCCACAGAAACGCTCGCTTCTCGGCTTCTTTGAATGACTACTCTCAATCGTTTCCCCGCCTTAGGTACCATTAATCGCTTACTAGTGGATGCCAAATGTAAATTCAACTTTAGCGACTGGACCAATAAATCAAATTCCAGTGTCTGGATAAAAGTTACTCCTCCACTGACCAGGCCTTTAAGTCTGCATGATCCTCAGCACGGAGTACACATCGCGGATACGTTTTATCTTCTCCACAACGGATTGCAAATGTTCAATATTGTGAATCAGAACCGTCATATGAATCAGCGCAAGCTTGTTGCGATCAGAACGACCAGAGACAGCAGAGATTGTCGTCTTACTCTCGGACACTGCTTGGAGAACCTCACGCAGCAGATCCCGCCGATCATGACCTGTGATCTCAATCTCTACGCTGTAGTTGGCTTCTTCGCCATCGATCCACTCTACCTCAATTAGCCGGTCTTCTTCATTTTCAATTCCTGTTGGTAGATTCGAGCAATCTGCACGATGAACAGATACCCCACGTCCTCTGGTGATATAACCAACGATCTCATCACCTGGTACGGGGTTACAACAACGTGCGAAACGCACGAGTATATTCTCTACCCCTTTAACTTGAACGCCATGAGTTGGTCTTGGCTTCTTTTCTTTGTCCGAAATCGATTTAACTTCCTTCAATTCGCTCGTAAGTTGCAGCAGATCTGTTTCCTTCGCTTCGTCTGCCTCTCTTCGTAGCTTCTCGGTAAGCCTTGTGGTGATCTGAGAGGCTGTTATACCGCCAAAGCCAACTGCTGAGAGCATATCCTCGATATCATTGAAGTTAAACTTGCTAGCGACCTCCTGGAGCTTGTCATCTGCCATGAGTCCCGCTGATTCGTAGCCAAGTCTTTTTAGCTCTTTCTCAATCGCATCCGAGCCCTTGTCTACATTCTCTTCACGTTTTTCCTTTTTGAAGAACTGCTTAATTTTACTGCGAGTATGCGAAGACTGAGCAATCTTGATCCAATCCTGACTCGGTCCGTAGGAATGCTTGGATGTGAGGATTTCAACAATGTCACCGTTCTGCAATTGATGGTCCAAGGTTACAATCCGTCCATTGACCTTGGCACCAATGGTCCGGTTACCTACTTCGGTATGAATCCGATAAGCAAAGTCCAGAGGTACAGAGCCTGCTGGAAGCTCAATGACTTCACCCTTTGGTGTAAAAACAAAGAGAAGATCGGAGAAAAAGTCCATTTTGAGGGATTCCATAAATTCTGAAGCATCGCGCGCTTCACTCTGCAGCTCAAGAATTTCACGAACCCAATTCATTTTGTCCTCAAAGGTCCCGTCTAAAGCTATGGTCCCTTCCTTGTAAGCCCAGTGAGCGGCTATACCGAATTCTGCAGTCCGGTGCATTTCAGAGGTACGGATCTGAACCTCCAAAGGCTCTCCACTTGTACCAATCACAGTGGTGTGTAGCGATTGATACATATTGGCTTTAGGCATGGCAATATAATCCTTGAAGCGACCTGGCATCGGCTTCCATAAGGTATGGATGATGCCAAGTGTCGCGTAGCAATCCTTAATATTCTCGACGATGATCCGAATCGCTAGTAGGTCATAAATCTCGGTAAACTGCTTGCCCTTCTCTGACATTTTCTTATAAATACTATAAATATGCTTAGGCCGACCAGAAATATCGCTTTCAATGCCCATCTCGCCAACCTTTTCCCGAATGGTTGCGATGGCATCGTGAATA
This sequence comes from Gorillibacterium sp., assembly GCA_023511325.1. Classification (GTDB taxonomy): domain Bacteria; phylum Bacillota; class Bacilli; order Paenibacillales; family NBRC-103111; genus Gorillibacterium. Next base: position 2,322 of record JAIMBU010000313.1, on the reverse strand, counting down.
TACTGCTCCCGTTCAGCACGCTTCTTCTGCATGAGATTGGCAATTCGATAATACTGCTGCGGGTTGAGATATCGCAGAGCGATATCCTCCATCTCCCACTTAATAGCGGAAATGCCTAAACGGTGAGCAATGGGGCAGAATATCTCCAGTGTCTCTTCCGCAATCCGCCGCTGACTTTCCTCGGATTGGTATTTAAGCGTCCGCATGTTGTGCAACCGGTCGGCCAATTTAATCAGAATGACCCGAATGTCCTGGGCCATGGCGACAAACATTTTACGATAATTTTCATTTTGATGCTCTTCCTTAGACTTGAAGCGGATTTTCTCCAGCTTCGTCAGCCCATCGACAATAGATGCGCAGGTAGCGCCAAACTGTTGACGGACAGACTCTAAGGACATCGAGGTATCCTCTACCACGTCATGTAAAAGAGCTGCCATTATGGAGGTTGCGTCCATCTGCATGTTAATCAGAATTTCGGCCACCGCAAGTGGATGTTGAATATAGGGTTCACCTGATTTACGCAATTGCCCCTCATGGGCCTTTTGGGCAAATTCATAGGCTTCCCGGATACGTGAAAGCTCGCTCTCCTTAATATATGCCGAAGCTTTATCGATCAGCTGGTCAATGCCCATTGCCAAACCCTTTCCGCGTGTAAATAGTTTGAATTCATTATGCCCCTGCTACGGCGTCGCGTCAAGAATTGTGTCGATTTATAAAAAGAAATCAGCAAAATATAGACACTAGGCATGGCGAATAATATCTGCTAAGATATTCGAGGCGCTAATTTCGGAACATTTCGCCCCCAACCTATTTGACTGAGGAGGAACTTTAGTGTCACGTATTATTCAGGTAGATGAACGCCCCCCGCTGTTGGTGAGTATTCCACTCAGTCTCCAGCATCTCTTCGCTATGTTTGCAGCAAATGTACTGGTTCCTAATTTATTCGGAATTGATCCAGCTACTGTCCTGCTCATGAACGGTATAGGCACTCTGCTTTACTTGTTCATCTGTAAAGGGAAAATACCTGCTTTCCTTGGTTCAAGCTTCGCTTTCCTATCTCCCGTTTTTCTCATTCTGGGAAAGGGTAGACCTTTCGAAGAAGCACTTTTTGGTTTTATGGGTGTCGGACTCATCTTCATTATAGTTGCCCTCTTGGTCAAGAAAGTGGGAATTGGCTGGATCAATATAGTATTTCCACCCGCTGCAATGGGTGCCATTGTCGCTGTTATTGGTTTAGAACTGGTCCCGAATGCTGCTGGAATGGCCGGATTTATATCTAAGGATGGCGACCCCAATTGGGTCATGGATCCAAAAGCGGTTGCCGTTGCTGTGATTACCCTCTGTACAATTATCCTTGGGAACGTCCTGTTCCGTGGCTTTATGAAAATCATCCCTATTCTCACCGGTATTGTCGTTGGCTACGTAACAGCCGTTCTGATTGATCATTACAGCAACGGTGTAGATATGATTACATCCGCTGCAATTAGTAAAGCCGAATGGTTCCGTCTTCCTACTCACTACACTCCCCAGTTTAACCTTTCCAGCGTTCTCATCATTCTCCCTGCTGCACTCGTTGTCATTGCTGAGCATATCGGTCATCTTATTGTTACGAGCAATGTTGTGGGCAAAGATCTTTCTAAGGATCCTGGTCTTCACCGCTCCCTGATGGGGAACGGAATATCCACTGTATTATCCAGTATTTTTGGTTCAACTCCCAACACCACTTATGGAGAAAACATCGGGGTTCTAGCTTTAACTAAGGTTTACTCCACCTGGGTTATTGGCGGAGCCGCTCTATTCTCAGTCGTTTTATCCTTCTGTGGTAAAGTCTCAGCCACGATCGCCTCTATCCCAGATCCTGTTATGGGTGGAGTGTCCATCCTGTTATTCGGCATCATTGCTAGCTCCGGAATCCGGATGCTGGTTGAAGCAAAGGTAGACTATGATAAGCCGATCAATCTGATTTTGACCTCTGTCGTTCTCGTTATCGGGATTAGTGGTACAAAGTTTGTCTGGGGTGATTTCGAGCTTAAGGGCATGGCCCTTGCTACTGTTGTTGCTATTATCCTCAGCCTCTTGTTCAAGCTGTTCACTATGCTCAAGATCGATAACGAAGTCCATTAATTGTTTTATCCAGCCTGATAAAAACCAAAAAAAGACCATCGCCGCAGCTAAACGTTAATGTGTACCCTTTGTAAAGGACATTTTAAAAAAGCCTAGATATTTTGAAGAAGGTGATTTCTGCATTCTACAGGAGTCATCTTCTTTAGATTCCATTGGTATCTGAAGTGATTGTAGTAAATCATATAACTCTTGATTTCC
>JAIMBU010000312.1 GCA_023511325.1 Gorillibacterium sp. | reverse complement strand
AAGGGAAAGCGATGATACAAGTCGGTTTTACGTATATCGGAACAATTGTCGGCGCCGGATTCGCAAGCGGGCAGGAAATTTTCCAATTCATTACACGATTCGGCAGCAAAAGCACCATTATCATCGCTATTAGCATTTTTCTGTTTACTTTAGCGGGGGCGAAAGTCATGCTGCTCGCACAAAAAATCGAAGCATCTTCCTATCATCAATTCAACCACTACATGTTCGGTGAACGAATTGGCAACTGGGTTAACGGGATGCTCGGATTATCCTGATGCCACTGCGCGATGAAATCCTTAGTCCGTTGTAGCATAGCTGGGTTGGAGGGCGCGTAGTTATTGGAGCCGGAAGCTTCCGCTTTGTAATCAATGCTGGATACGCGACCGTGAAACAGTCCCGGATCAGTAAAACTTTGACCAATTAGCTCAGAGCCCACAACCATGCCTGCATCATTCTTCAGCAAGCTTCCATTGGCTTGTGATGGCAGAAATACCTGAGCAAGCCCCGTGCTGACCAAAGGATATAGGATGCCACATAGGACGATGAAGACAAGGCAGAGCCGAACGATAATCAAGAAATAGGAGACTCTCGATTCGGGCTGCACTTCTGTAACAGCTCTAGAGGATTTTTCCATTATATTCTCACCCTTTTTCTGATTTGTAAATCAAATTGGATTTTAGATCCAGATATTTACGACTAAGTCGATCAGCTTGATTCCAACAAAGGGAACGATGATTCCACCCAGTCCATAGATAAGAATGTTTCGGCTGAGTAATCGGGTGGAACTCATGGCTTTATAAGAAACACCCCGCATAGCCAAAGGAATCAGCATGGGGATAATGATGGCATTGAAGATTAGTGCAGACAGAATAGCTGAGTTTGGAGATCCAAGATCCATTACGTTGAGGGCTTCCATCTCAGGGATCGCCAGTGTAAACATGGCGGGAATAATGGCAAAGTATTTGGCGATATCGTTGGCAATACTGAATGTTGTCAAAGCACCACGCGTCATCAAAAGCTGCTTACCAATCGCTACAACCTCAATAATCTTCGATGGATCTGAGTCCAGATCGACCATATTGGCCGCTTCCTTGGCCGCGGTCGTGCCGCTGTTCATCGCTAAGCCTACATCGGCCTGCGCCAAGGCGGGAGCGTCATTCGTGCCGTCTCCGGTCATGGCGACCAGCTTTCCTTCGGCTTGCTCACGGCGAATGACAGCAATTTTATCTTCCGGTGTGCTTTCGGCGATGAAATCATCAACTCCCGCCTCACGGGCAATTGTCGCAGCCGTCAAAGGGTTATCACCGGTACACATGATGGTTTTAATTCCCATCTGCCGTAACTCCTCAAACCGCTCCTTCATGCCAGGCTTGACGGTATCCTTCAGGTAGATCAGTCCAAATATCCGATTATCCACGGCAACAGCCAGCGGCGTTCCTCCTTGACGGGCAATATCATTCGATTTTTCATCTAAATCCGCTGGGATTATTCCACCTTGGGCAATAACCCATTTCTTTACGGCATCTACTGCCCCCTTACGCACATGACGTCCGTCCAGCAGATCAATCCCGCTCATCCGCGTTTCTGCCTTAAATTCAATAAATGCACCGCCATCTGCAAGTCCGGCATCATAGGTCTGCTCACGCTTCTTGGCTAGCTCGATAACGGATCGTCCTTCTGGCGTTTCATCCTTGAGCGAACTGATCGCCGCCCAAGCGGTAAGCTCCGCTTCTGTTTCTATGCCCACCGGAATACATTCACTTGCCATCCGGTTACCAAAGGTAATGGTTCCAGTTTTATCAAGAATCATCGTGTTGATGTCTCCGGCTGCTTCGACCGCTTTACCAGACATCGCAAGGACATTAAACTGCGTGACTCGGTCCATTCCGGCAATCCCGATTGCCGACAATAAGCCACCGATTGTCGTTGGGATCAGGCAGACTAGCAAGGCAATCAAAACCGGTATTTCCAAATCAATATTCAGATAACTGGCGATCGGTCGCAAGGTGACGACAACAATCAGGAAGATGATTGTCAGACTGATGAGCAATGTATTTAGGGCAATTTCATTCGGTGTCTTCTGCCGCTTGGCACCCTCAACAAGAGAAATCATTCGGTCTAGGAAGGACTCCCCAGGATCACTCGTGATTCGTACCTTGATCTCATCACTGACAACCCGCGTTCCGCCCGTTACTGAGCAGAAGTCTCCGCCAGCCTCCTTAATGACTGGAGCCGATTCACCAGTTATCGCGGACTCATCGACGGACGCCAGCCCTTCAATTACTTCACCATCCCCAGGAATAAACTCTCCTTGGGTGACGATGACCACATCTCCCTTGCGCAGTTCGGAGGAAGCGACGACTTTGAGCGTTGTCCCAAACAATTTCTTAGCTGAAAGATCCTGCTTCGTCTTTTTAAGCGAGTCTGCCTGAGCTTTCCCCCGCCCTTCCGCCAGAGCTTCGGCAAAGTTAGCGAACAATACCGTAAAGAGCAGAACAATAAATACCGCGATATTGAAGCCTTGGGAGTCCTCTGCATGGAAGTAGTGAGGTGCCAGTACCATGAGTAAGACCATGAAGGTACCAAGCTCAACAACGAACATCACCGGATTCTTCATCAACGTCAGCGGATTGAGCTTGATCAAGCTGTCTTTTATCGCATTGCGGACGATGGGCCCACTCAGTAGTTTTTTTCTTTTTATCGTGCTCATCTTGTTCTCTCCTCCAAAGTTTACCGATGTAAAGTTAACGCAAGGTCAAATATTCCGCAATCGGACCCAACACGATAACAGGTAGAAAGGTCAAAGCACCGATGATCAGCACCGTGCCAATCAGGATTCCAGTGAACAAACCGTTGTCTGTGCGGAATGTACCTATTGTCTCTGGCACTGGCTTCTTCCGAAGCATCGAACCGGCAACGGCTAGCATGGCAATGATCGAAACATACCGACCTAGCAGCATGACAATCCCAGTTGTGATGTTCCAAAATGGCGTATTATCCACCAGACCTTCGAAGCCGGAACCGTTGTTAGCAGCGGAGGAAACATATTCATATAGCACTTGAGTCATTCCATGATAGCCAGGGTTAGAGATCGAGCCCATCCCTAAGTTCGTTAAGAAGGCCATTGCCGTCGACCCTAAAATAATCAGTGGATGAATGAGAATGGCGATGGCGATCAGCTTCATCTCACGCGCCTCGATTTTTCGCCCGAGAAATTCCGGCGTCCGTCCAACCATCAAGCCACAGAGGAAGACTCCAAGAATAGCGTACATCAGCATATTGACCAACCCGACACCCTTACCACCAAACACGTTGTTCAGCATCATCAAGGCTAGTGGAGTAATACTACCAAGTGGGGTCAGAGTATCGTGCATATTATTGACACTGCCTGTAGTGGCAGCAGTCGTCACCGTAGTGAAGAGTGAGCTTTGCGCAATGCCAAAGCGCACCTCTTTGCCTTCCATACTCCCGACCGCGGAGTTGATGCCCATGGCATGAATGGCAGGATTACCCTTCGTCTCAGCATAATAGTTAAAGGAGAGCATCACTACGAACAGTGCCATCATCGCTGTAAAAATGACCCATCCCTGTTTCTTGTTCTTAGCGAATAAACCGTACATATAAGGCAGGGCTGCAGCAATCACCCACATGGCTAGTATTTCAAGCACGTTAGTCAGTGGACTTGGATTCTCAAAGGGATGGGCTGAATTAGCTCCAAGGAAGCCACCCCCATTGGTACCGAGATGTTTGATCGACTCCAAAGAGGCAATTGGGCCGATAGCAATTTGCTGAGTTTGACCGGATAATGTGGTGAGTTCAAGTGTCGGCTTCAGTGTTTGGGGTACATGCAAGGCTACAAATAACAGCGTTAATAGTAAAGACAATGGGATGAAGATCCGGATAATCGCCTTGATAAAATCTTGAAAGAAGTTCCCTACGGACTTTCTTCCGGTTATCCCTCTAACAAAAGCCACAGCTACGGACAATCCACTGGCCGCTGAAGTGAACATCATCATCGTAATCACGACCATTTGGGAGAAATACGACAAGCCCGTTTCGCCGCTGTAATGCTGAAGATTGGTATTGGTCATAAAGCTGACCACCGTATTGAACGTCAGCGTTTCTCCCATATTCCCGATACCGTTAGGGTTTAGCGGTAGTGCATGCTGTAAACGCAGGAAGAAGTAGCTGATCACGATCAGTACAACATTGGTTAGGACAAAGCTGAGTACATACTTTGACCAAGACATTCCGTCTTGGTTTTTTAAACCGCTAAGCCGAAAAACACCTTTTTCTACAGGCGCAAACCATTTGTCCGTACGGTTCGACTCATTAGAGAACACATGATACATATAGGTACCCACTGGCTTTACTAGCAGCAATAAGATGACAATAACAACAATAATCTGTAAAATGCCCATCCATGATCCTCCTCAATAACCCTAATAAATAAAACGAAAACTTCCAAAGGCTAAAACTTCTCAGGGTTAATCAGCGCATACACCAGATAGATAAACAGTAGCAAGGTAACAGCTAATACTAGAATCACCGTTCATTCCTCCCCTTTACTAAAAAAGTGGCATCACCGCTGTAGGAATAAAACACCTGACTGGCCCCAAGTCCCCTATAAACCAATCTAGAATTTATGGAGGTGGTAATGACGAAAATCGGCTTTACTGTCCAAGCACGGCACATCACTATATATTGGCAACATAAATTGAAGCTTCGTTCGAACAGATAAATATCTCCTAATGAGAAAGGTGGAATCTTCCATGTATCCTGATTATGTGTATCAACTAAAACCGTTTGTACTGCTCCGGCTTTCTCCAATCTCTTTCTCTCAACTTTGTTGTTAGTCAACCCCGCAACCGTAATTCCCCTGTATTTTAATTGCTTAATAAATGCTTCCCCCGCCTTTGTTGGTGCCGATACGAGTACATGTTCCTCTCGTTTCTCCAGTTCCATGCCATTCTCTCCCTCTCTCTGGAACCCTTGTAACC
>JAIMBU010000311.1 GCA_023511325.1 Gorillibacterium sp. | reverse complement strand
ATATCGTCATTGCCATTCCATCCCTGCGTCAAAAAGATTTAAATCGGATTTACGAGGAATGTTCTGGAACAACGGCAAAGACACAAATTATCCCGATGCTGGAGGATTTAGCTATGGGTCGGGTTTCGGTCAATCAGTTTCGGGAGATTCAGGTGGAGGATCTATTGGGTCGTCAGCCGGTAATGCTGGACACGGAGAGCATATCTGGTTTGATCACGGGCAGAGTCGTCCTGGTAACGGGAGCAGGGGGTTCAATTGGGTCAGAAATCTGTCGGCAGATTTCTAAATTCTCTCCGGCAAGATTGATTCTGCTGGGACATGGGGAGAACAGCATCTACTCCATCGAAATGGAGCTTCGCGGGTTATATAAGGATAACAAGATTGATTATGTTACGGAGATTGCCGACATACAGGATGCCAACCGCATGAGGGCGATCATGAAAGCCCATCGGCCACAGGTTGTCTACCATGCAGCTGCGCACAAGCATGTTCCTCTGATGGAGCGCAACCCGGAGGAGGCCGTTAAGAACAATATCATCGGGACCCTTCATACGGCTCGTGCAGCAAGCGTAAGCGGTGTGGAAACCTTTGTCATGATCTCGACTGATAAAGCCGTGAACCCCACCAGTGTCATGGGCGCCTCAAAAAGACTAGCAGAAATGATTATTCAATACATGAATAAAACAAGCAACACCAAATTCGTTGCGGTTCGTTTCGGTAATGTGCTGGGTAGTCGAGGTAGCGTGATTCCACTCTTTAAGCAGCAGATTGCAGCAGGGGGGCCTGTTACCGTAACCCATCCGGAGATGGTTCGTTATTTCATGACGATTCCAGAGGCGTCAGCCTTGGTCATACAGGCGGGAGCTCTTGCCGCGGGTGGGGAGATTTTCGTGCTGGATATGGGAGAGCCTGTGAGGATTGTTGATCTTGCGACTAATCTCATTCGGTTGTCTGGTCACTCTGTTGAAGATATTGGAATCGAATTTTCCGGTATTCGGCCGGGAGAGAAGCTGTTCGAAGAGCTGCTCAAGGATGAGGAAATGCAAGATCAGCAGCAGATTCATCCCAAAATCTATGTTGGCAAAACGGCTGAGATTCGCATCGAGGAAATTCATGAAATCATTGGAACGTATGAATTTACGGAGAAAGCCCAGTTGCGGGAGAAGCTATTGGCTTTGGCTAACCGGAAATCAACAGCAGAAGTGGTCTCTATTCATAAAATGAGCAGCAAAAGGATATTTCAGCCCATTGACGTACGGGCAGCCGTTCAGGAGTTATAAGTAAGCGATATAGTTCTGTTAGAGGGGCCTGGGTGAACAAATATGACTGGAAAGGTTCTATTCTGTGCAACGATCGACAAACACTTTGGGGGTTTTCATCTTCCTTACTTCCGGTGGTTTAAAGAGCAAGGCTGGGAAATCCACACCGTCGCTGGAGGAGAAACAGCGTTGCTAGATGTTGATGTACAGCATCACATTGATATTAGGCGTTCTCCCTTTCATTTAAAGAATATAAAAGCCTATTTTCAATTGAGAAACATTATCAATGAAAATCAATACGATATGATCCATTGTCATACGCCACTAGGCGGTGTATTGGCGCGCCTCGCTGCTCGTGCAGCGAGAAGACGCGGGACACAAGTCCTCTACACTGCTCATGGCTTTCACTTTAGCAAGGGCTCGTCACTACTGAGCTGGCTCATTTACTATCCAGTTGAATGGTTGCTCAGTGCATATACGGATTGCCTGATCACCATTAATCAGGAGGATTATGATCGTGCGGTTAAGCATCGGTTTCGGGCTGGAGCCATTGAACTTGTACCTGGTGTTGGTGTTGATCCCGAGCGTTTTCATCCGGTCGATGACTCCCGCAAGCAGGAGCTGCGTCAGCAATACGGATACTCACCTGACGCCTTTCTCCTCTTCTGCTCGGCAGAATTCAATCGCAATAAAAATCAGCAGATGATCCTTCGAGCTTTTGCCAAGGTGAAGGATGAAGCACCACATGCCCGGCTGTTATTCGCTGGTGAGGGTCCGCTGCTTGCTGCAAGTCGCCTGTTGGCAACTAAACTCGGTCTATTGGATCAAGTTGATTTTCTAGGCCAACGCAATGACATTGCCTCCCTGCTACCGATGTGTGATGTGGCGGTGTCAGCGAGCTTTCGTGAAGGGCTTCCCGTAAATATTATGGAAGCGATGGCATGTGCTGTGCCTGTGATAGCGAGTTTGAATCGCGGGCACCGCGAACTCATCCTCAATGAAGACAATGGCTGGTTGGTTCAGCCAAACGACAGTCACGAATTGGCCCTCAAGGTAGCGATACTGGTCAAGGAACCACTGCTTAGACGGATGATGGGAGCAGTGGGTCGGCGTCGGGTGGAGTACCGCTACGGACTTCCAGTCGTGCTGGAACGGATGGCTGGGATCTACTCCCGCTATATGAATCCCTTGGTGCCGACTGCTGACGACGATCCACTGCGCATCCTCCATGTCGTCGTCAATATGAACCGTGGTGGAGCAGAGACGTTGTTGATGAATCTGTACCGGAATGTCAATCGCAGCCGGGTACAGTTCGATTTTCTCACCTGCAAGCCGGGGGTGTTCGATGATGAGATTCGCCAGCTTGGCGGAAGAATCCATCAGATCCCTTATGTCTCTGAGGTCGGTCATCGCCACTATACCAAGGCGCTAAAAACCTTTTTCGTTGCCCACCCTGAGTATCAGGTGGTCCATTCCCACCTAGATAAAATGAGCGGGCTACCACTTGCTGCAGCCCGAAAATCTGGAGTTCCCGTGCGGATCGCGCACAGTCATAATACTCGCAGCGAGGGTGGCACCCCAGCACGACTATACAAATGGGCAGTGGGTCGGCGGATTGCATTTACAGCTACGCACACGTTAGCCTGTTCCCAGGCAGCAGCCAAATGGCTTTTTACCAACAAAGCAGAGCAGGCAGTTATTATCCCAAATGGAATTGATATTGAGCGATTTTCGTTTCGTCCGAGTCTTCGCCGTGAGGTCCGCAACGAGTTGGGACTAACCGAGGGGACTTTCGTCATCGGTCATGTAGGACGTTTTGCCCATCAAAAAAATCATGCATTCCTATTGGAGATATTTAGTCAATTCCATGCACAGGTGGCGGATTCGATATTGCTGCTGGCCGGAACAGGACCACTCCAGGAGAGGATGCTTAAGCGAGCAGAGGAGCTTGGACTAGCAGAGCATGTCCAGTTTCTCGGGGTACGCAGTGACGTATTTCGCCTGCTGCAAGCAATGGATGCTTTTGTATTCCCTTCTCTTCATGAAGGCTTACCGGTCGTCCTCGTTGAGGCACAAGGGGCTGGCCTTTCTTGCTTAATCTCGGCTACCATATCGCCGGAAGCAGATTTGGGCATGGGCTTGGTTGAACGATTGCCGCTTACGGATAAAGGGGTATGGGTTGAGAGGCTTGTCCTTTTGGCAGCAGAAGGGAGATCACGGACGATTCGAGCAGCGGATATAGCTGATCGAGGCTACGATATCAAGCGAACGGCAAAGCGCATGCAAGCCTTTTACATCGCTGCTGCAGAGGGAGGGGTGAAGGATGAAGCAACTGACCGTATTCACTCCGACGTACAATCGTGGGTATTGCCTAGGCCGATGTTACGAAAGCTTGAAGCGTCAAACCAGCAAAGATTTCGTCTGGCTCATTATCGACGACGGCTCGGTGGACGATACGAAGGATTTAGTGGAGTGCTGGATGGAAGAGCAAAAGATTGAGATTCGCTACCAGTTTCAGCAGAATCAAGGTATGCACGGAGCACACAACACAGCTTATCAATTGATCGATACCGAATTGAACCTGTGCATCGATTCCGACGATTTCATGCCTGATGATGCGGTAGCGAGGATTCTCAGCTTTTGGCATAAATACGGCAATGATCAGGTGAGTGGACTCGTTGGTCTTGACGCAGATAGGGATGGACAGGTGATTGGCTCAAGGCTGCCGACAGAGGTGTCCCGTGCAACCTTGTTCGATTTGTACAATCGGCATGGAGTTACGGGCGATAAGAAGCTGGTCTATCGCAGCGAATTAACCCGTCAGTATCCCTATCCGTTATTCGCCAACGAAAATTATGTCGGGCTTGCCTACAAATACTACAAGCTCGATCTTGACTACGAGCTCCTGCTACTGAATGAAGTGTTGTGTACGGTTGAGTATATGTTAGACGGCTCATCACAGAACATGTTCAGGCAGTATCGCCGTAATCCACAGGGCTTTGCCTTTTACCGCCGCGAATTGATGAAGCTTCCCTTCCCTGGAACACTTTTTAAATTCCGCCAAGCCATTCACTACGTCTCCAGCAGCTTGATCGCCCGGGATGTTCATTTTTTCAAAGAGACACCCTGCAGAGGGCTCACCCTGCTGGCAGCTTTTCCGGGTTTTCTGCTGTATGTCTATATACGGACGAAGACCAGACGGGAGCCAGCCCAATGACGATACTATGGGCTAATCTAGCGATTGTCTTCTTTTTTTCGCTGATGGCGCGGTACTTTGCAGTACCGGTTTCCTTTGGAACTATGCCGGCAAGGCCAAACAAGCTGCTGCTATTTATGGCAGGCGTTTGTTTGATTCTTGTATCCGGTCTGCGCAACAACATTGGAGATACCTTTTATTATATGCATGCTTATATCACCGATGATTACAGCTGGGCGAGTATTTTCGCCGCTAAAGATGTTGGCTTTGGCGTTCTCCAGCTGGTATTGCATCGTTTTTCAGAAGATCCTCAGCTTCTGGTTTTTGTTTCAGCATTCCTAACCAACCTGCTGATTTTTTTGGTCCTCTACAAGTACTCAGCCATGGTTGAACTCAGTATCTATGTATTCCTGACGTCAGGCATGTTCGTTACCTCAATGAATGGTATCCGTCAATATCTCGCGGCAGCGATCGTCTTTGCCGGGACCAAATATTTACTGGAGGGCAACTGGAGACGTTATTTCTTGGTCGTGCTTTTGGCGGGAACTATCCACC
>JAIMBU010000310.1 GCA_023511325.1 Gorillibacterium sp. | reverse complement strand
AGATGCACAGCAACGAGCTACCAAAACTTCGCTGATTTTTCAATTTAAAATGCTTTTAATCAATGCCGCGAGCCAGCCAATTAGACTGGATACCAACATCCGCAGCGCCTCTCCCAGCTTGTTGCCAAGCCGATTTAAGAATGACTCTGCTACCCGTTCTTCCCCTCCACCGCTAGCTTCACCAGCCAAAGCGGACCCGGTGTAGTTTATCCCCCTGATACTATTACTCAGACCGGTTCTCTTGATCACACTTCCATTGTTGCTGCCGTTCGCGCGTTCTTCTCCAGTCTGCGGCTGAGCGGATTGATTCGTAGCAACTTCAGTCTGCGCCACATCAGCCTGCCTTTTCTCCGCTTGATGAACACCTAGCTGTACACCAAAAAGGATTAAAAGCGCGATCCATACGATGCGAAATAAAGTCCGCCCCATACTCTTTTCCTCCTAACGCTTAACAGCGCCTTGACTGGCATCTGCTTTTTTGGCGTTGTGATAAATGTCTGCAATGACCTCTGCGAGTACATCAGCTGTCCGATAACATTCTTCTAAAGAATTGTATGGTCCACCTATTTCAAGCAACACACTGTTGGAGGAGAGCGTTTGGTTGTACTCGGCATTCCCATCCTGCGGGGTTTTGCCCCAAATACCACGGGATAAGCCTGGCGTTTTTACCTCTAAGGCATCATGAATTTTAGCAGCGAATGCTTCATTTTCCTTCCAATGAGGATTGCGTTGTCCGATGATAAAATAAACCTGGGCATAGGATTTGCCGTCGATCTCAAGGGTTGTTTTGTTCCGATTCAAGGAATCCCGGTGGATATCGAAGACAAAATCAAGATCAGGATGTGTGATAAACGCCTCTTGTACTGTTTTCATCGAATATTTATAGGAGAAAGCAAAATTGAAATGCTTAACGACTGCTGTGTAATCCGTGCTGTAATCCACTGCTCCCACCCCAAGCTCCTCAAGCTTAGTGGCAAGTCGCTTCCCGACCAGCGTCACATTCTGTTTATCATCGTAGGCTTTATCGGGGTCCGTCACGTTCTTCAGGTTCGGTAAAAAGGATTCGCGGTTATGGGAATGATAGATCATCACAACCTTATCAAGATCGCTACTGGTATCCTCAGTAACAGATGGCTTTGTGGTCGAGGTTGCACCCTTTGGATCGCTGCTATCCGTAGGAGTTGCTTCTGGGCTGGGTAAAACAACCGCTGAGCTGGGTGACGGAGCAGCTCCTCCTGGATCTCCCTGCGAATGAATGGGTGTGTAGTCATCAGGGCCGCCAGAATCATCCTCACTTGCCGATTTACGCAACAGCACGGTTTTATCAGAAGCAAGGCCGGGAACTTCCCGCGCAAGGAAAGTACGTGGGTCGCTAAGGTTAATATCTGTCAAAAGACGAAAGGCAAAACCAAATATGTTAGCTTCTGAGAACACCGAAGCTTGTGGATTCTTCTGTAAATGTGGGATCTCCAGCCCCATCGCATCGATGAAAAAATCATTGGAGATCGATGCCGCCCAGCCCTTCATTGGGGATAAAGGTACACGATCAAACTTCGCATTCGCATAGCCAGCCAAACCAAGCAATATAAAAAGCAGCAATGTGTATAAAGATAATGCTCCGAACGTCTTGGTCATCGCTATGAAGTGCTGCCATAGCTTGCGAATTTTACTGATATCAAGAGAGGTCCATTTCATCCGTATATTCCTCCAATCGCGATTCTTCAGACCGAGGCAATGGCCCCGTTACTAGAATCTATGAAACTCGCCTATTGGATAGAACTCTTTCGCCGAAAAGGATAGAAGCTAGTAATAGATATTGAGGGGTAATCCTCCCCCTCCACTAGCTAATTGCTCACCAATGAACACCTTAATTCAAGCAAAAAAAAGCGTGTTTCTCAGCTAGAACCGAGAAACACGCTTGCTGTTTATGACCATACACTACATTCTATAAATCCACTGCTGCGCTTATTTCTTGCTCGCCGAGATAGCTGCGAATCCGTTCCGGCACATATTTCAGTGCAGGCACAGTGAAGAAAGAAACCTTAGGCTCAAAGGTAAGCTCAACCATATTGTAATTCCATTCCTGAATCGCTGGCACATAAATGGCTTTGATCCCTGTCTCCAACGCTGGGTTAATATCCGTTCGCATTGAATTACCAATCATCCAGGTATTGGCCCGATCCAATTGGTTCTGAATAATGATCTCCTCAAGTGTCGCGGCGTTCTTATGCTGCCGGATAAAAATTCGTTCGCCAAAAAAATCACCCAGCTTGACTGACTCCACCTTGCGCTTCTGAAAGGCCTCTACGCCTCCTGTATAGAGGAATAGCTTATGTCCTTCATCGCGCAGCGCCTGAAGCGTTTCTGCCATGTCGGGATAAGGCTCAACCTCGCGGTCATACACCGACTGCCCAAGTTTAAGCAGCAGCGCCATTTCTGCCTCATCCGTACTGCGTCCCGTCATTACACTGAAGTGTCGATAGGTTTCGACGAGTGATTCTGGAAAGTGATCCGCCGTGAAGCCAAGATAGGCAACTCCTATCGTGTCAATCTGATATTGCTTTTCTTTAATGGCTTCGACGGATACCGAATAGGAGGCAAACCAGGTGGTCAGCATGTCGCTAAATTGATCTATAATCATATCGAAGTAAATATTGCAGTGTATGAGGGTATCATCCATATCGAACAAAATATGCTGTGGTTTCATGTAGCGTCACCTTTCTTTCCAGTAAAACACGTCAATCTTATTTTGACTATATCAAAATAGCGGCAAAAAGACAAAGCAATGATAGCCTTTGTCTCCCTGCTTTATGCGGTTATAGGTTGTACTGCCTTAATGAGTGTATGCAGCAACGTTGCCAGAGTCAACGGCTTCATGCAACGCAGCATTTAGCCCACTAGCGATAATGTTGGCGATATCCTCGATAAATTGATCGATTTCTTTAGGTGTTACCAAAAGATCCTGACCGATCGGATTAAGCACTTCTCGTACCAGTTCAAGTCGTTCGCCGTTATTCAACTGTTCAAGTAAGCCCATAATCGACACCGTATTCTTGGTTTGCTTCTGAAAATGATTGACCATCAAGTCAATACTGCTGTCGACAATGGTCGACGCATAAACAACAGTGGGAACGCCAATGGCGACAACGGGAACCCCTAGTATTTCTTGCGTCAAGCCCTTACGTTTGTTTCCAATCCCTGAACCAGGGTGAATCCCGGTATCGGCAATTTGGATCGTCGTATTCAAACGATCCAATGACCGGGAGGCTAAAGAATCGATGGCGATAACCAAATCCGGGTGTGTGAGATCGACAATCCCTTGAACGATTTCGCTGCTTTCAATTCCGGTCATCCCGAGGACACCCGGCGCCACAGCACTTACCTCACGGTACCCAGGATGAATCTGATCGGGCATCAGTTCAAAATAATGCCGAGTTACCATCGTATTCTCCACAACAATGGGACCCAAGGCATCAGCGGTTACATGATCATTCCCCAAACCGACAATAAGAATCCGGTCATCTGCCTTGATGCCAATCCGGGTGAGAAAACCGGCAAACTCCTTGGCGAAACGAGTGGCTACGCGATCCTGCAAACTGGAATCCTTCTTCCGCAGCCCAGGTACCTCAAGCGTAACATAATGTCCCTTAAGCTTCCCGAGTGAGGTGGCGGCTTCATCTGTCTCAATATCCAGTAGTGTAACTTTAATGCCATGATCCTCATCAAAAGATTGCTTGATCCCCGTTACATCTGTACCGAGTCGGCGTGATACAAGCTCATTGGCTTCTAGTGCAAGATCCGTGCTTCCGATATAAAGGGGATAATCATTGGTCATTTTGGTTCCTCCCGTGGTTTTAAAATATAGCTTTTTCTCAAGTAGCATTATTGTGCGGGAAAGCGCGGGAAGTTATGCGTGAAGCAAATACGCTATTGCATTTTAAAATATGCCATGATAGAATGTTTAAAGTTGTCCGCCATATGGAACATATGGTTTTTCAAGTAGGAGGTGAACGTTATGCCGAACATTAAATCCGCAATCAAACGAGTTAAAACCAATGAAGCCCGCCGTGTGCGCAATGCTTCGCAAAAGTCCGCCCTTCGTACGGCAATTAAGAATTTTGAAACTGCCGCTGACAATGGAAACGGAGAATTCGCACAAGAAACTCTTGTACAGGCGACTAAGAAGATCGATAAAGCTGTTAGCAAAGGCTTGATCCATAAGAACACCGCCAATCGCAAGAAATCCCGTTTGGCGAAAAAATTGAACGCTCTCTCCAAACAAGCGTAAATTTTTTCACCTGATCAGGCTAAGAAAAAAGGGCTTGTCCTTTCTGGACAAACCCTTTTTTCTTAGCCTTTTTATACTGCTGATTTCTACAATAGCTCGTCCTCTTCTTTATTGAGCGAGCTTGAGAAACAGCATTTCTAAACCGAATACCTTCTCAACTTGACCACTCTTCATCTGATAATCCAGATCAGCGATATCGGTGAGGATGGTTTTCAACCGATTGATATCATATTTCCGCCCCTGCTCAGCCGCAAGCTTAACCGGATAAGGGTGGGAAGCGATCTGAGTAGCGATCTGCTGTTGGGAGTAGCCTTGCGCCACCAAATCCTTAACCTGCAGAATCAGCCGAAACTGCCGTGCCATCAGCATGATTAGCTTAATCGGCTCTTCCTTCTGCTTCAGCAGATCATGCAGGATGTCAAACGCGCGTTCCATGCGCTTATGGACAATATCCTCCATCAGAATAAACACATTCTGCTCCGTACCTCTGACGACTAGAGACTCGACCATATCCATGTTCACCGTTTTCTCTGAACCGGCGTACAGAAGAAGCTTAGCGAGCTCTGAAACCATTGCCTGAAGCTGACCGCCTGTATAGAGGATAAACTGCTCCACTGCCCCACGTTCGAAGGAAAACCCTAGTTTACGCGCTCTTCCTTCTACCCACTCCGGCAAAGCATCTGCGGCTAAGGGCTGAAACGACTTCAGACATTTCAATTCCTTCAGCGTCTTGACGATTTT
>JAIMBU010000309.1 GCA_023511325.1 Gorillibacterium sp. | reverse complement strand
GAATGGCGTTCAAGTTCAATTCAGGCCAAAACAATTCAGTAAATATCGTTTTTGCCGATACTGCGACAGGATGCATCGCCTCGATTGACGATATCGATCTTGTAACTGCAGTGAATTACAAAGGTCAACTTTCAACAACAGCCTCGGACAGCTTTACTTGGAATCCGAGTGGCGGATGGAAAGTGGGTAACGGAACAGCTCAACTTGTCTCTACAGAAAACAGTTCGATTTTGACGGGTGAGCAAGCCGTAGCCCCCAATACGAAATATACGCTTTCCTTCTCTGGTAAAAGCACTACAAACGGAATCTCGATTAAAGTTGAGGACAGCACAACAGGACTTGTCTATCAAGATACCCAGTTTAATTCCGCTGGAACTAATCAGTTCACTAATTATGTAATCCCCTTTACAACTTCTGATAGTGCCACTGGAATACGTGTAACCTTATCGGATGGTGGTGGTGGCGGTACTCATACGTTCATGGCATTTAACTTGGCCACCAACGATGATTCTGTGGTGATCGGCAATGCTGGGTTTGAAGCTTCAACGCTCGAACCATGGCAATTGACGGATAGTACAACGCAGATCGTGACAGATTCAATAACAGCGAATGCAAGAAGTGGCAGCGGAAGTTTGAAGTTTATCGGCAATAGTATTGTTGATAAACATACAGCTACGCAAACCATCAGCGTCTCGCCGAATTCCACTTACTCGTTTTCCTTCTGGATGAAAGCAAGTGCTGCTAATGTCGTAGCACCAAAAGTGAATGTCTTCGGACAAGATGGCACAACACCGCTAATCAGCACTTTTTCACCAGCGAATGCAGGTACAAGCTACACGACATCAAACTTCTTAATCAATACGGGATCTAATACTGAGATCCAATTGCAATTTGTTAACAACACGACTAATGCCAGAAACGTTTTCTTGGACGATTTAACAATTAATCAGCTTGACTACAGTGCAATTCCTACAGAACCGCAAACCGTCCTAGAGAATGGTGATTATTATGCGGGGGCCTATAACTTATTGAACAAAGCTTGGACCGCAAGCAACGCAGATATCTACTTAGATTCAACCAGATTCTTGGATGGAAAATACAGTCTAAGAATGGATTATGACAATGCAAAAGGTGCTTCATCGCTTGAGAAGACGTTTGCACCGAAAGATCTGTCATCCTCTGAGGGGATTCAGCTCTGGCTGGCTTCCGAAACAGCTGATGGGATCTTGCAACTGACGTTGAAGAATAGTGCTAATCAGCTTCAAATCTTCAACTTCCCAATCAAGGGCAGCACCGGCTTACAGTATGGGCGTTTTGCAGCGGATTTTGATAGCTCGGCAGTTACGAGCATCAAGTTTAATGTAATTGGTGGCTCATCTAGCCAAGGAACGCTTTATGTAGATGCTGTGAAAGCAGGGTCTCCTTACTCAATCGAGAATGGAAAAGGAACGAGCGGCTGGGCGATTATTCCACCAATTATCAGTGGAAAGCAGGCTTCAGCGGCGATTTCTACCGTTGTTGACGCCACATATGCAGGCTATGGTGAGAACACCTCTTCATTAAAAATCACCTACGCATATAACACAGGTAATCCATGTGTTGCCAAGGACTATCGAACCTTCGCTGAGATTAACAAATCCATTGATCGTGCCGATTGGAGTAAACGTGATGGATTACAATTCTGGATTTCGCCAGATGATGCAACACAAACAACGTTGACGGCTCTAATCTATCTCACGAACGGGAATTATGCAGAAGCATCTTATGCTCTGAATAGTCTCGGAGCGCAATTGGTCACATTGCCTTTCTCTGACTTTACAGTTTATCCGACAGGAGAGCCTTTCAATCCACATGGTGTTCTTGTTAAAACAGTTGGACTCCGGTTTAGTGATTCTACGGGAACGGCACTTGCGACAACAAACAAAGTTGTGCACGTCGATCAATTAAGCGCGGTATCCACTTCGCTGTTGAATTTGAAAGCCATTCCTGGTGATTCAAAGGTCGGATTTAAGTTCGACGAGCCGGATTTCCTTGGATACAGCGGAATTGATATCGATGTGATCAAAGATGGTGAAGTCGTTCGTACGATGAACGTCATTCCTGGGGCAGGAATGGCAAGTATTGCGGAGCTGGACAATCGTACAGAGTATACCTTTACTTTCAATGTCCTTTCTGGCGATACGATTGTTGGATCGGCAACCGTTAAATCGATTCCAGGCAGCACTGCAACCGTCACAGTTGCTCCCGACAAGCTGATTGCGGGTGCACCATTTACAACCAGATTATCACTTAATAATCTCAACGATAAGAGCTATGCACAAAGGTTTGAAATTAATTACAACCCAAGTGCTGTTTCTTATCTAGGAACAACCTCTCTTCAAGAGAATGTAGCACTAGTAGCAGAGTCAAATGATCCAGATAACGGAGTTATCTCCGTTACGCTTGCTGTTTATGAAGGTATATCCGGTGTAACAGATTTACTGGATGTAAACTTTGCTTCGACTGCGGAGCTTAGTGAACCGGTATTCGATTCTTCAATCGGTGTAAATGCTTGGTTAAGCTACGATGAGAACAATCCATTGGACGATTCGAATTTCCAACGTATCAGTGGTATTGAAGGAACAGTATCTATCTTGATGGATAATTCCGCTCTGAAGACTTTACACGATGTGGCTCTCAATCAATATAACAATGCAACACCTGGTTATAATTATGGGACATATCCCATTGACGCAATGGTCGCTTTCGCTACCGCTATTGGTACAGCAGGATTGATTGCAGATTCGGAGACAAGCACGCGGTCAGAAATCCAAGGAGCCACCGACGCTCTTCAGAATGCGATTGATGCGTTTAGAGCATCGATTAATTCATATGTGGACTATGTTCCAACTGCACCGGCTTCTGAACCTGTAACTATCGGCAGCGATGGAAAAGGTAATATCACTGTCACGCCAAAGCTTGACAGTGAAGGTAAAGCTACTGCTGAGTTGGATACCGTGCTCTTGACGGAAGCATTCCAGAAAACAGTGCCGAACATTAAGGGAGTCAAGACGGTAGTCGTCAACATTCCGAAAACATCGGGTGCAAGCTCATATGAGCAGACGCTATCAACAAGTTTCGTGACAGGTATTGACTCTAGCAAATCTATTGAAGTGAAAACGGAAATTGGATCAGTAACACTTCAAAGTAACTTGCTGAACAGTGTCATTGCCGGCAATGCGAAAAATATTACGATGAAGATTTCAAACGGAAACAAGACTAAGCTTAACAATACCATTCAGGCACAAGTCGGAAAAAGACCGATGATCGAAATTGCGCTGTCTCTTGACGGAAAACCAGTTACGAAGAGCAGTATCGGTTCATTTGTTACGGTTAGTGTCCCTTACACACCTACTGTTGATGAGTTAATCAATCCAGAATTTATTTCTGTAAAGAGCATTGGTGGTTCTGGAGATGCGATTGCGGTGCCAAGCGGTAAATATGATCCGATCTCGGGTACGGTAACCTTTAAGACCACTCAGTTCGATCCATTTGTCATCATAAGTGTAAAGAAAACCTTTAGTGATATTCAACCAGTAGCATGGGCAAAGAAGGAAATTGAAGTACTTGCTACCAAGGGCATCATCAATGGAGTAAATGAAACTTCCTTCGATCCTAATGCGAATATCACAAGAGCAGACTTCTTAGTACTGCTTGTGAAGACTCTAGATCTGCAGGCAGAATTTGATGTGAATTTTAGTGATGTGAAGGCTAACGACTATTATTATGAAGCGTTGGGCATCGCTAAAGTACTAGGGATCAGCGCAGGAACTAAGAACGGCCTGTTCGACCCTAATGCCAAAATCACGAGACAGGATGCAATGGTTCTTGTGGCAAAGGCACTGAGATTATCTGGAGATTTGGAACCATCCGGAGACCCTACGGATCTCAAGAGCATGACGGATAAAGATCAAGTTTCTGCTTATGCAATCGATGATGCAGCAGCATTAGTAAAAGCAGGATTGATCCAAGGAAGTGGCGGTAAGCTAAATCCCTTGTCCGAATCCACAAGAGCAGAAATTGCAATGATCATGTATAAAATCTATAATAAGTAGAAAATATAATTCAGCCTCTCATCCGGTTACACTTGGATGAGAGGCTTTTCCCTTTTCACACATCACAGACTCGACTCTCTCTTGTCCCTATGAAGAATATCCCTACTAAAAAAGTAATAATATAGCTGTTACCCCAAACTGTATTGCCTAAAATAATGTTTAATAACACATGCCATAAAAGCCCAAAAATAATTGAAACCAAAAGCAGCATAGAGCGTGTAAAAATAGTATCCATCTGATTGTTGTTTCTCCTCTTGCAATCATCTGTCGCAGCCCATCATTTCAGCGGCAGAGCATACAAAATACAAAAGAAATGGGTCACAGACCCGCCCAGTACAAACAAATGCCAGACGGCATGATGAAATGGAAAGCTGCGCCACATATAGAATACAGTGCCGACCGTGTACGAGAGTCCACCCACTACCAAGAGAACAATAGCCTCATGCGAGAATGCGGCTACCATCGGCTTCCAGGCAAACATGATCACCCAACCCATGAGGATGTAAATAAAGGTCGAGGTAAATAAAAATCTTTTAACAAAAAAGACTTTGAACAAAACACCTAATATCGCAATTCCCCAAATAATACCGAACAGCGTCCAGCCGAGAGGACCACGAATCACACTTAGCATGATGGGGGTATAGGTCCCCGCAATGAATAGGTAAATCGACGAATGATCAAAAATCTCAAACAGGTCCTTGACCTTACCCTCAGGAAAGGAATGAACCAGCGTCGATGAAGTGTACAGCAGCAGCATGGTCAAACCAAATATAGAATAACTGACTACATGCCAAACCGTCCCATAAAAGCTGGCAAAAGCAACAAGCAAGACGAGCACAGCGATGCTCATCAGTACGCCAACCCCGTGGGTAATGGCGTTAGCCACCTCTTCCT
The DNA here is from genome assembly GCA_023511325.1 of Gorillibacterium sp. Lineage (GTDB taxonomy): Bacteria > Bacillota > Bacilli > Paenibacillales > NBRC-103111 > Gorillibacterium. The sequence goes on along the minus strand of JAIMBU010000309.1, from coordinate 48 downwards.
TGCGAGAATAGACATGGGTATTAGCCAAGTAGGGTCACACTCCTAAAT
>JAIMBU010000308.1 GCA_023511325.1 Gorillibacterium sp. | reverse complement strand
CGATTAAGGGGTATCCGATCCAGCCCGATATAGGCAAGAAGCCGGAATAAGTGGATCGCCCCTCCCTTCCGTGAATCCTCCCATTGATCAGCTGGAAGACCTGTCCTTTCCCCCCAGTAGAAATCATACGAGCGGTGAAGGGCGGAAGGATTCAAGGTATACTCTACACGACCGTCAGCTAATCTAGTGACACTTAGTTCCCCAGCACGTCTGAGCAGTACGCTTCCTACAGCTAGCTCAGCTCCAGATATCCCTTGTTTGATGCCAAATTCTTCAAAGCTACTCCAGGAGAAAGGGCAATCACAGAACGCTTTGACCGCAGCATGTAACACACGATCCATAAGTTGCTTGCTACCCGATGGACCTATCTCCCTCACCTTATTCACGTGTCCATGCTCCTCCTTGCTTTACGGTTCATCTATACAATTCTCAACCTGATACACGTAGCCTTGACTCAATAGAAAAAGCTGTCGATTGCGAGCATACTCCTGTTCAACCGTGCCTTTACTAACTAGTGTGTAGAAGTGAGCCTTACCACCATTCGGCTTCGGTCGCATGACTCGCCCAACCCGTTGTGCCTCTTCCTGGCGGGAACCATATCCTCCAGATAGTTCAATCGCAACCTCTGCCTGGGGAAGATCAACGGCAAAATTCGCTACTTTGGATACAACAAGCAGCTTAAGACTGCCTTCACGAAAGCGCTGGTACAGCAACTCCCGTTCCTCATGAGGTGTCGTACCCGTAACTAAAGGCGCACCTGTCTGCTGGGCAGCAGCCCGAAGTTGACTCAAATACTGACCAATGACCAAAGTTGGTCTACCCTCATGACGTTGCAGCAATTCATCCATGTAGGCTAACTTACGCGGATTCTCGGCAGCAATGCGAAAGCGTACGCCTGCTTTGGCCAAATCGTAGCGTTCTCGTAGCGTTTCTGACATGCCGATCCTAAGCTCAGATGCACTGACATGAGCAATATGGCCTTCGTGCTCTAGTTGCCTCCAGGGAAGCTCAAAGCGCTTTGGTCCAATCAAAGAGAAGACGTCCTCCTCACAGCCATCCTCCCGTACAAGTGTGGCAGTAAGACCAAGTCTACGTGTTGCCTGAATGTCTGCTGTTGCCCGAAATATGGGTGCAGGCAGCAGATGAACTTCATCATAGATGATTAAACCCCAATCTCTTTCTTTAAATAATTGCATATGACGAAACGATTCGGTAGTGCTTCTACGATGCGTTAATATCTGATAAGTGGCCACCGTCACTGGCTTGACTTCCTTGTGTGCGCCACTGTATTCGCCAATTCTTTCAGGCCCAAGATTGGTCCACTCGGCTATCTCTCTTTGCCACTGCCTAACTGAAACGACATTGGTCGTAAGAATTAATGTGGCACAACCTAGCCTTGCCATCGCTGCAATGCCGACTGCCGTTTTGCCGCTACCACAAGGCAAGACAACAACACCACTCCCCTCATGAATACCGTTTTGTCCACAGAAGGCCTCAACCGCTTCCAACTGATAGGGGCGGAGGACAAGACCATTTTCTTTCAGCATGAGCTGAATGGGGAGGGACTCCCCTTTGTGCCAGCCCGCTTCATCGATAACAGGATAACCTAAGCGAGTCAGCTCTCTTTTTAGCACACCGCGACCGTCTGAGCGAATTTCAGCTGTACACAAAGATAGTGGAGTAAGCAAGTAGCCAACAGCAGGCTCATGCAGAAAACGATCCAACCACGTAGGTTCAGCTACGTGAAGGATCAATTTTTCTGATTCTTCAGTAAGTCTCACCCTGCCGTAGCGCTCCATTTCCCGAGTAATGATTGATTGCACAGTCGGCGGTAGCGCTTGATGGGTATAACGTTCAAGCGTATCTAGCACTTCACCTGCCGTAAGACCGTTAGCCGCCGCTCCCCATAGTGAGCAAGAAGAGAGAAGATACATATGAAGACGACCAGGATTCTTGATTAGCTCGGCGAAACCGAGCAGCAAATGCTTGATCTCGGAGGCTTCTGGATGCTCTGTATCTAGAAGCAACGTTCGCTCGCCACGAATGAGTAGAGGTGCACTTGACATGATCGGAATGAGTTCACCTGCTTTCCTTATCGATGGATTGGTGGGATCGGCTGGATCACGCTCCTTATCATTATTACCAAATGCCATCCTCTATCATACAAAAACAGCCGTATCCTCTGGGATACAGCTGTTAGGAGAAAACGTTTATTAGCCAGATGTCTCGACATATAGGGGGATTAATCCCCCGATAAATAATGTTCACACAAGTTTGGCTGGATTATTGTAGCGGATAAGGTGAATGCTCAGGCTCGGAAATCTCACTAAGTGCTGCTCCAGCCTGCTCTTCCAAGGTCTGACGGATGGCCAAATCTCCTAATGCGACCACTCCCATTAAATGACCTTCTTCAATCACCAGCAAGCGGCGAATTTGCTCATTAGCCATCTTCTCAGCCGCTTCATCAAGTGAGGTTTCTGGACGGACAGCGATCACGGTCGTGCTCATCAATTCGCTTATCGGTGTCGAACCTGGATGCTTTAGTGCATACCCACGGATAACAAGATCACGATCCGTTAGTGTCCCTACAACATGGGATTCATCTAACACTGGTACAAATCCAATATTCTTTTCTTTCATCAACACAGCGGCATCAAAGATGGTGTCGTGCTGATTCAAGGTGACGATATCCTTAGTCATGATCTCTTTAACCTTCTGCATAGATATACCTCCGTTTTTCAAATAGGAATAACGGTTTTAGCATACCCTCTGGACAAGTAGCCCATTCCGTCAGAGTCTACACCCAAGTCGCTTCAACGCTACAGTGCATAAAATTCGCGTAGCTGAACCGATGGCCTCTTCTTTTAGATCAAACATAGGGTGATGATGGGCATATTCTGCCCCTTCGCCACCTGCTCCAACAAACAGAAAGCTACCAGGTATTACAGTCAAATAATGGGCAAAATCCTCTGCCGCCATGATGAGCTCTGGCTCATTAAATCCTGCTGCGCCAATTACTTCACAAGCTGCTTCAGCAAAAATCTTCGTTTCAGCAGGGTGATTAATCAACGGCGGATAACCCATTTTATAATCAAGGGTATAGTCCGCACCAAACATGGCGCAGGTGTGGTCAATGATCTCTTCTACCCGCTTACGTGCGAGCAGCCGTGTCGTTTCATCAAACGAGCGAACTGTTCCTTTGAGGGTGGCACGGTCGGCAATAACGTTATAGCCTTGTCCTGCGGAAAGACTCCCTACTGTAACGACACTGGGTACAACGGGATTCAAGCTGCGGCTAACAATCGTCTGGAGGTTAACAACCAAGTGAGCACTGACTAACAAGCTGTCAATCGTCACATGAGGAAACCCTCCATGACCGCCTTTGCCGCGAATTTCAAGTTCAAACTCATCTGCTGCTGCCATTAGCGCCCCTGCTTTGGTGGAAGCCGTTCCGAGCGGAAACGGAGTCCATAAGTGAATACCATAGATCGCGTCTACATCCGTCAGCACACCGGCTTCAATCATCGTTTTAGCTCCACCCGGCGTTACTTCCTCGGCAGGCTGAAAGATAAACTTAATCGTACCTGTGATTTTATCTTTGATTTCACTGAGCAGCTTTGCTGCTCCAAGCAAAGCTGCCGTATGTCCATCATGTCCGCAAGCATGCATCACTCCGGGTACAGTGGAGGAATAATCGCATCCTTTCTCATCTTGAATGGGCAAGGCATCTATGTCTGCACGTAGAGCAACTGTAGGACCTATTCCATTGCCTTTGAGCAAGGCCGTTATTCCATACCCACCGCCAACCCCCACTTGAACCTCTAGACCAAAGCTGATCAACTTTTCCTCAATCCAGCGGGATGTCGCCTGCTCCTGATAGGATAGCTCCGGATGCTGATGTAGGTATCTACGCCAAGCGACCATCTCTGGATAGATCTCCGCTGTTCTGTCCTTAATATAAGTGTTCATTCACTAGATACCTCCTCTGTTCCATCATTGTTTTTCCATTTTACCATAATCAAGACGCACACGACTTGTTTGTCAAACGATCGGACATAGCTTGCAGTCATTGAGGAAACATACTATCATTACTAATGATAGTATGGCAGAGTGTTGCAAGACTACATAGATCAGGAGGCATGCTTATGTTCAAGGAGAGCTCTAGCTTGCGGGACCTGAGGAACGATATTACCGATAGATTTGAAGTGATGAAACAGGTATGAATCCCCCAAAGAAGAATACACCCGATTACTTACTCCTGTTCCTGACGATGATCTTGACCGCCTTTGGTCTTCTTATGGTATATAGCGCCAGCTCGACGATTTCAGTCTATGATAACAAAGGGGATTCCTTGAAGTTCATCATCAGCCAAGGAATTGCGGTTGGCCTTGGTCTTGTGCTGATGCTGATCCTGATGAATTTTCATTATTCTTGGCTACGCAAGATCGTTTTCCTCTTCTGGATTGGCAATCTTGCTATGCTTGTACTCGTCCTCTTCATCGGCAACGGGAAGAATGTGAAAGGAGTAGGAGCAAACAGTTGGATCGACCTTGGGCCGATGAATATTCAGCCCTCTGAATTTGCCAAGCTGGCTGTGATTCTCTATTTGGCCGTTGTTATTACCAATAAAGGCGAGAAATTAAAAAAGATCAAAAACGGGTTACTTCCTTGCCTCATTATCATTGGAATAACAGCCGGACTGATTTTACTGCAGCCTGATTTTGGTTCAGCCGCCATCCTGATCCTCGGCTCATTTGCTATTCTCTGGACAGGCGGAATGCGAACCAAACATCTGCTAGCCATCGGAGCTTGTGGAGCAGGATTGATATTTCTCAAAATATTTGTCCCATCTATCATCAATTCTTCAGGAGTCAATTACCAGTTAGATCGTTTCCATACTTGGCTGGACCCCTGGTTTGATCCAGATGGCAGTGGGTATCAGATGATCAATTCGCTTTACGCCTTTGGCCATGGAGGACTGACCGGAACAGGAATTGGCAATAGTATTCAGAAATTACATTTTTTAACACAGCCCTACAG
>JAIMBU010000307.1 GCA_023511325.1 Gorillibacterium sp. | reverse complement strand
CATTATCCCTTGACTGCCCCGTTCGTTACACCAGCAAAAATGAACCGTTGCAGGAAGAGGAAAATGACTACGGTCGGAATAAAGATAATCAGGATACCTGCTGAAATTACGTTGACCTGCGCCGCGTTTGGTCCAACAAAGGCATAGATGGCGGTAGAAACAACTCGCAGCTTTTGACTTGGCATATACAGGTACGGTGTGTAAAAGTCATTATAGATTGAGATCGTCTTCAAAATAATCAGGGTAGCTGTAGCAGGAGCAAGCAATGGGAAGATGATCGAACGATAGATCCTGAACAATGATGCACCTTCAATCATCGCACTTTCATCCAGATCCTTCGGAATGCTATTGATGAATTGGAGATAGATAACGATTTGAATCACATCTGCACCCAGATAGAGAATGATCGGGGCTGCCATCGTATTGTAAGCACCAATCGCTTTAATGACGGTAAAGGTGGAGACCTGCGTAGTAATCATCGGGATCAGTTGAGCGCCTAGATACAGTCCCATAATTGGTTTTTTAAGTTTAAAATCAAACCGTCCTAGCGAGAAAGCAACCATCGTACCGAAGATTACATTACCCACTAGAGAAATGACAATAATGATAAAAGTATTTAAAAAGCTTGGTCCCAGCTTGCCAACATCAAAAACACGCTTAAAGTTAGCAAAATTCAAAAAATCTTTAGGTAGGGCCATACCGGATTGATAATATTCAATCTGGGTTTTGAAGGCACCTATGATCACTGAATATATAGGTAAGCAGACGACGAATATGGCGGCAATAAGTGAGAGGTATTTAATGGTTTGAACCCATTTGGCTTCATGTTCCAACATCGTTTAATCTTCCTCCTTGAACAGGAATTTACGCTGAATCACGATAATGAGCATGACCAACATCAGGAGAACAACTGCCATCGCCGAAGCCAAACCTGATTTTTGATACTGGAAGGCCGTTTGTACCGTTTTGATCACGAATGTAGAGGTTCCGTTAGCCCCTAACATCATTACGTAAGGAATTTCAAACGCCGATAAAGCGCCAGTAAGCGTCAAAATCAGTAGTAATTCCAATACCTTGCGGATACTTGGCAACGTGATGTAGCGAAAGCTTTGCCAGCTTGTAGCTCCATCGATCGTTGCGGACTCATAGATATCGGATGGAATGGATTGCAAAGCACCGATGAAGATAACCATGCTTAGGCCCATGAATTTCCACATGGAGATAAAGGCTAAGGAGAAGTTGACCAGATGGGGATTTCCTAGCCATAGTTGCTGCCACGAATCCAAGCCCACAGCCCTTAAGAGAACATTGATTGAGCCATACTCAGAGTGGTACACGTTCTTAAACATAATAACCGTTGCCACACTATGCAACACATAAGGAAGAAACAATACTGCTCTAAAGATGTTCCGGCCTTTAAGCTTGCTATTGAGAATAACCGCAAAGTACAAGGCAAACGCCGTTTGCACAAGTCCTCCGATAAAATAATAAGCGTTTACTTTAAATACACCAAATATTTCTGGGCGGGTGAATATCTCTTTATAATTATCAAATCCGACCCAATTCATATCCCAGCCTACACCGGACCAGTCCGTGAAGCTGAAATAAAACAAAGATATCGCTGGATAGTAGGAAAACATTAGCAATAATGTCACCGGTATTAACAAAAAGCCAATTAAAATCCAGAATCGCTGCCATTTATAGCTGAGTTTAAACATGAACACCCCTACTTTCACCACTGGTATCGCTTTCATTCTAATAGTATATATGATTTAGAATTACATTTTAATGTATTCAGTTTGTTTTCCTTGTCTTCATTTTAGCTAACTATGACCTAACACGATCACGATATTCTTTAGGTGTTAAACCAACGACCTTTTTGAACACTTTGTTAAAGTAGGCCGGATCGGAATAACCAACCTTTTGACCAACCTCATAGGTCTTTAATCCATACTCCGCACAAAGCAATTTCTTGGCCTGCTCCATTCGAACGGAAATAATATAGTCGGTGATGGTTTCTCCTGTTTTCGTCCGAAACATTTTACTAAGATAGCTGGGGGTTAAATAAACGACCTCCGCCAGTTGGTGTAATTCAAGCTCCTCTGTATAATGCTCATGTATAAAAGACTTTATGTTCTCGACGACTCGATTTTCTTGATTGGTATCCTTCAGTACTCGGAACTGCGTTTGAACCCAACTCAAGAATGCCTGAGAGTAAGCTTCCCAATCGGAGAAGAGTTGCGGTAGCCATTCTGCTGGCTCTTCCTCACTACCCGGTGTGATTAAGTTTCGTTCCAGCTTCTCATGGTGAACGACGCCCTGAACGAGGGAGCAATATTCCTTCAAGTTATGCCAAAGGGGTCTTTGCTGGGAAATTTCCTCTAGCCACGTGCTGATTGCCGTGTTTGCTCGTTCAATATCAAGCATCCGTAATACGGAGCGAAATTCTCTATCGATAAGACGATGCGGCACCGAGGGATCGTCACGACGCTTCGGCAATTGATCAGCTGAATAACAGGCACGAATGCCAGAATCATACCAAGCATACTGGAGACTAGTTTTTGCCTGCTTGTAGCATTCGCGGAGAGTTGAGGGACTGGCAAATAAACCGCTAACTCCCATTCTCACTCGAACATTAGCCGGCATCGCTTGCAGCAAAGTCATTCCTAAGTTACGCGCAGTATCTCCATAATCACCGCTGCCGATACTTGCAATAACTACCGTTATATCGACTTCCCAGGAAACAATCTTCGTTTCTCTTGCCCAACCTTCAACAATACGACCGATACGTGCATTGACTTGGTCAGATTGAGCATGGATGACAATAGCCGTGTAGTGGTCGAGAAATAGCGGAAGGTCCTCAAGTTCTTGACAGGCTTCCAGCCGAAGCTGATCGGGCAGGCGTTCAGGCGCACTTGAAAGCAGCAAACGATAGTAATCATCAAGCACAGCTGATTGGCGATTTCCCTCTTTGTTTAGCTTCTCCGTAACTCGAAGCAATAATTGCGCCAGATCAGCAGTCTCGACTGGCTTAAGCAGATACTCCTCCACACCAAGCCTGATCGCACTGCGGGCAAAGGCAAAATCATTAAAGCCACTTACAACAGCAAATTTAACAGCAGGTCGTAACTGCTGAACCTTTTCGATCAGCTCCAAGCCACTCATCTGCGGCATTTTGATATCCGTTATAATGAGATCGACATTGGTTAAATCTAGATTATCCAGCAGTTCCTGTCCGTTTGAATAGATCCCGGTTATTTTAACGTTTTCACCGACTTGTTCAACTAGCTTAGCTAGTCCAAGTCGAATCCGTTCCTCGTCATCGATAATCATTACATTAAGCAAGTTTGTTTCCTCCTTCTAATGCTGTAGGCACGGCTGGCAATCTTATCGTAACGACTGTTCCCTTACCGAGCGCACTTTCTATTTGTAATCCATAAGCGTTTCCGTATCGCAGTTTAATCCGCTCATGTACATTGCGAAGTCCGATTCCGCCACTTCCTCTAAACTGATCGGATTTGTTTAAAGTTTCGCGGATACGCTGAAGATCATCCGCATCAATTCCGACCCCATCATCTGTAATCGTAAAAACATGATCCATTCCCTCTGGTTTGTAGCTGATAACAATCTCCATGTAGGAAGTGGATTTATCTAATCCGTGAGAGATTGAATTCTCTACAATAGGCTGAAATAGCAGCTTCAATACAATGATCGCGGACAAATTCTCTTGGGGTAGCTCTAGGGTAAATTGATTGTTATACCGATAATTTAAGAGATTTACATACATGCGCAGATGCTCCCACTCCTGTTCAAGGGGAACGGTTTCTATCCCTTGATGAATACTGTACCGGAGCATTTTACCAAGAAGTCGGGTCATATCCTCCACTTCCGAATCATCGTGGAGTAAAGCCGTCATACGAATGGATTCCAGCGTATTGTAAATAAAATGCGGATTAATTTGATGCTGCAGCAAATCAAGCTCAGCTTCTTTTTTACGCTGCTCAATCTGTTGAATATCATCAATTAATGACCTGATCCGGTTGATCATCCGGTTAAAAGCGTTTCCAACTACGCCCACCTCATCCCGTCTACGAACAGGAAAAACAACCTGGAGGTTTCCGGTTTGGGCTTCCTTCATTAAACGGACAAGCATACGTAAGGGGCTCGTCAGGGCAAAGACCAGAATAATCGATATAAACATGACAAAGCAGGCAATCGCAATCGTAATCGCAAGGGTACTATTGCGAATACGAAGAGCATCTGCCATGAGATGCTTCTGGGGAATGGTGATAAACACCTTCCACCCCGTTTCTAATGATTCGCGGTAGATCGTCAGCTCCTGCTCCCCATCTACCGTCCGATGAAAGCTACCTTGTGTTTCCAAAGCATTACTCAGTAGCTCTGGATCGGATACTTTCTGCGACAGATATTTTTTCTGACTGTCATAGATTACCCGATTGTCATTATCGATGATCAATGTTGTTCCTTTCGTAACCTTATCTAAATCCTCAACAATATTCTCAATAACCTCTATGTTGGCATCTACTGCGATCATTCCCAGTGAGGTAAAAGAGGTATCAATAATTTCACGGACGACCGTAAAGACATAACGTGTGGTGTTCTGACCTGATGTTTCTTGCGTGCTGACAAGCACCGGTGTTCCATTGGCAGCGGATGCGAGGTTTTTCCAATTATCATATACCGATGATATATCGCTGCGCACCCCTGTATTCTTGATGACAAAATAAGAGTGACCATAGCGATCAAATAAATAAACAGTATTCGTGCCTTTTTTTAGATTATTGATAAAATAAATGCTGTTTTCTACAAGACGTTGAATATTGATCCGATTCCGCTCTTCATCCGACATGGTACTGGAGGGGATTTCGATGGTTAAATTATTGGCTTTTTCCTCATAGAAGCGATTGGAGGCTTGGAGGCCTGATTTAATAACATCCAGGTAGGAAGGAATAATGGAGATCTTTTTCATATCCTCGATGTATGCATCCAGCGTTCCCATCATTTTATCCGATACTTGGGAC
>JAIMBU010000306.1 GCA_023511325.1 Gorillibacterium sp. | reverse complement strand
GAGCTAGACCACAGCACGTTCTTATTCGTCGCTAAAGCTGGTGAGATGACAGGAGCCAATTGCAGAGATTCGCCTTGAAATAGTGTTCCAGAATCGGGTGAGAAGCTTATCCCATCGACAAAAACAGCAGAACCTGCTTCCTTTGGCTCTACGCGAAGTTCGTCATACCAAACTGAGCCCTTACCCGTCCAGATAAAGAGTTCAACGGCCATCTTCACTGTTCCCGGAGGAGTCGTAATCGTGCCCGTTAAATGCGTCCAATCCTGCTTGAGATTTGCTTGTTCCCAGACATGCACAGGACCTTGGTCAGCCGTTGTGACGTTACCGCCGCTATCCGTCATCTGAACGCGAAGCCATGCTCCACCGCCCTTGGTCACTGCAGATAAATCGGTTTTCACCCAGCTGCTGATTTCGTAGGCCCGGTTGGCTTCTACCGTCATAAACTGATAAACCGACCCGCGTGAAGTATTCGCCGATCCATTCAAACGAAGCGAATGCCCATTGCTATGATAGACAGTGCTGTCTATAGCCGCGGTGACAGTAGCGACATTCTGAAGTAGCGTCCAACCATCTGGCAGGCTTCCCGTAAAGCGCTCAAAATCTCCATTGCTCACTAAGTTGACGTTATTTGTCGACGTGAGCGTAAAGTGCGCTTCCTTGTTGCCGTCCAGCGTCGTCGCGGTAATCACTGCTTCGCCAGCGCTTAATGTCGTCACCAGACCCAATTTGCTAACCGAAGCAACGGATGGATTCGAGCTTGACCACAGCACGTTCTTATTCATCGCGTTAGCAGGTGTGATGACAGGTGTTAGTTGCAAGGATTGACTTAGATCGAGAGTTCCGTGATCAGGTGAAAGGGTTATCCCCTCGACGTGAATAACAGAGGCTTCATTCACTGGCTCCACGCGAAGGTCATCGTACCAAACTGAGCCTTTACCCGTCCATAGAAAAAGCTCGACGGCCATTCTCACGGTTCCCGGAGGTGGAGTAATCGTTCCCGTTAAATACGTCCAGTCTTGCTTGAGATTCTTTTGCTCCCAGACATACACAGGCAATTGGTCAGCAGTTGTGATATTGCCGTTGCTATCCGTCATCTGAATGCGCAGCCGTGCCCCACCACCGCTGGTCACCGCTGCTAAATCGGTCTTCACCCAACTGCTGATTTCGTAGGATTTGTTGGCTTCTACTGCCATATACTGATAAACGGAACCGCGTGAAGTATTCGCCGTTCCATTCAAACGAAGCGAATGCCCGTTGCTATGATGAACGGAGCTGTCAACAGACGCAACAACCGTTGCGACATTCTGATTAAAGCCCCAGCCATTAGGCATACTTCCTGTAAAGCTCTCAAAATCTCCATTGCTCACTAAGTTGATGGTTTCTGCCGATACGATATGATCAAAACGGGGGAATGGCATAAGTATCATTGGCAGTATGATAACAGCGACAAGCAATCTGATTAAGGACTTACGATATGATTTCGATAAGTTCATGTTGAATTTCAATCCTCCTCATATGATTCTTATTGATTATCTGGAAAATAAAGTCGGACAATCGTTCTGGAATAGGCTGTGCTTTCTAGCTCTACTCTCGCGTCATCTCCATAATAGAGCTTCAGTCTTCGATAAACATTTTGCAACGCGAAACCTCCACCAACAACCTCTTCTTCGAGACTTCGCATCATCACTTCACGATCAAAGCCTTTCCCATTATCCTCGACACTGTACACGATGTACTGTTCTTGCCTTTCTATACGGATGTGAATCCAACCTGCAAAATCCCCATCCGTAAAGCCGTGAAGAATAGAATTCTCAACCAGTGGCTGGAGCAATAGCTTCAAGCTGGAGTGTTCCATAAGATCGGTCTCTTCGGCATCAATCCGGAATTCGAACAGCTCTTCATAGCATTGCTGCTGAAGAATCAAGTATTGCGTTACATGCTCGATTTCCTTCCGAACCGTCGTCAACTCATACCCGTTATTTAGCCCAAGCCGAAATAGTAGGGAGAGAGAGATAATCATCTCCTTCACATCCTCTTGCTTACGAGACTCTGTCTTCCAAAGAATGGTATTCAGCGTGTTATACAGAAAATGGGGATTAATTTGTGATTGGAGCGCTTTCATTTCGGATAGCCTTTTTTGATGCTCCGCTGCCTTCACATCGAGGATTAACACTTCAATTTTTTCCAGCATTGTATTGAAGCGTCCTCCTACCTGAGCTACCTCATCTTGGTAGGCACTCTCGAAGCGTACGGACAGGTCATTATCACCTGCACGGGACATAAGTCGCTGTAGCTTTTGCAGCGGGAGGAGTAGCCTGTTTGTTACCCATTGCGACAGAAGAAAAACGAACGGAATCAAGAGACCGATAATAATGATCATCGCCCAATTGATGTACTGGATATCCTTAAGCAGCAGTTCCTTCGGTTGAAGATACACAACCTTCCAATTATCGGGAAAGGATATGGTTGCATAGTTGACCAGATATAACTTCTTGTCAAATTCGAATTCAAAATGTTTGTTTCCCTTATTCAACAATGAAAGAAATTCATGATCTCGCACCAAAGGAACCAGAGGGGAGCTCTGATCCATCATCGGCTCTCCGACTGCGTTCAACACCATAATATGACCGCTGTTTCCCACCACATTTGTTTCCACATATTCCTTGATTGACTCTTCCTTCACATTCACGACCACCTGTACCTCATTCCTATTCACGGTAGAAATGGGTTCGATCAGCAGGCTGAGCACACTTGTCTTTCCCTCAAACAGCGAATCCTCATGGGACTGACTCCAGTAGGGTACTACGTTAGTCTTCATTTGTTTAAAAAGATCCGTATCCTCAAAAACATTCTCTTTCCTGCGCTCTGCACTATTCAAGTAGAACTCTCCACCAGGGGTATGGACAAGTACGGAAGCAATCGACGGTTCAATCATCTTCATCTGCATCAAAGGCGTCTGGATATTCTTATTCAGAGAAAAATAGGAGTAATAGGAACCTTCCTGCAGATCCGTTGATGTCGAAAGCAAAATATCTTCAAACGGTGGACTAATCATAAAAGTAACAGCGGACAGTCTAACCTTGCGTAGCTTCTCTTGAAGCGCCATCGCGGACTTATCGATCATCATTTGGCCCAATTCTGCAGCTTTCTTCTCCAGCAGACTTGAGGCGATATAATGAGATGATGTTCCAGTCACCACAATAGCGACAAGGGTAATCAGCATAATTGAAAACCATATTCTTGTTTTGAAAGAGCTTCTGTATAATAGCGTTTTCAAGCCTCTTCCCTCCCCATCTACACAAGTCATACAGAACTAGCCCGTACATTCACATTTCTCTGCGATTGCGAAACTCTGTAGGTGTCAAACCGGTATTCTTCTTAAATACATCACTGAAGTATGAACGCTCCTCATATCCGAGCAGCAGTGCGATCTCTGCGATTGGTTTATCCTCCAGCAGCAGTAGCTTAGCCTTTTCCATTCTTTCCTGGGTAATGAACTGCATGACTGACATTCCTGTTATCTTCTTGAACAGGTTAGCGAAGTAACTGGCGCTGAGATGCACCTGTCTGGCATAATCGCCAACCATTAAATTGACATGGAGATGATCACGGATGTAACTAATTACATTATTGATCACAATCTGACCATCGCTATGAAGATAACTCTCCATGCAGTCGCAGCATAACCTGCATAAGTCCTCTAGTGCCTGCCTCATATCTCTTAGTGAGCTATCATGCGAAGTCATAATACGCATGATCTCCTCCAATGAAGCGGGATCTGCCCCGTCGACAAGCTCAGGAACACCCTTGTGAATAAGGACAGACAGTTCCAAATAACGTGTTCTGATCATATTCGGCGAGGGAAGCACCGTCTGAGAATCCCATTCCTCAAAAATTAACTCAAGAACATGCTGTACTTTCTCGAAATTACCCGTTCGGATAGCAAAGTGAAGCTCCTTCTCCTTCTCAACAGAAAGCCGTAACAATTCCGTTTTTGGCTTGGACTGGATATTGCTATAGGAGAGCACACTATTTCCTTCTGCATAGTAGGTAAAGGACAATGCTTCCATGGCTTGCCTATATGCGTCTGGCAACTCCATCAGACTACTTACAATAAGACTCACACCGGCGGATACTGTACATTTCGTATATTTAGCAATATTTTCTCGACATTGATCGGTCAACGTCACCATATCGACATCATCAGTTGGATTCATAATAGCAACGAAGCGACTAATAGAATCACGGAAGACAATACCCTTGGTTTTCGTTAGAATCGTTTCCTCCGTAATATTCTGCACCGAAAAGCGAAGCAGTTCGATTTCGCCTACCGAGGTATTCGTTGCACTCTGAGCGAAATGATCCACCTCAAGCACAAGTACAGCAAGCGGAGACTGCTCCACATCAATCTGGAGAAATTCCCATCGTTCCAACAATCTCTCTTGTTTTGCCGTAAAGCGAAGCAGTAAATTCAAGTACTCTTGACGCAGTAATGGCATGCTTTCACGGAGCATTTTTTGCATATCTTTTGCCTGATTATGCTCATGCTTCTCCGTTTCCAGCACCCCTTTGGCTTTGAGTACAATTTCAACTAGCTGCTTCGGTGTAAACGGTTTCAGAATATAGTCAAAAGCCCCCATGCGGATTGCTTTCTGTGCATCCTCGAAATCAGAATACCCACTGATAAAGATAATTTTACTGTGGGGAATAAGCGTGAAAACCTCACTTATCATCTCCGTGCCGCTAAATTTGGGCATGCGAATATCCGTCACGATAATATCCGGTGTTGTCTCCCGAATAAGTGCCATGCCGTCTTCTCCATTATAAGCGGTTCCAACAATTTGAATGCCGTGCTGTGACCAGTCCATGTCCTTTGAAATCCCATTTACCACTGCACGAATATCATCAATGACAACCATTGAATAAAACGGTGTATCCATCTGTGATACCCTCTTTGCTGATTATTGAAAAAAGAGCTGCCGCTTGCGACTGACAAGCCTTTCTAGAACCTGTAGCCTTTTGGCAACTCTCTGTTTTAAAGC
>JAIMBU010000305.1 GCA_023511325.1 Gorillibacterium sp. | reverse complement strand
ACTGCGAAACACAAAAGCAGATCAAATTGAACTCGCTCAATTCAAATATGATCGTGCAATGATCTTTGTCAGTCAAGGTGAAGAGGAACAAGCGGAGCAGATTCTTACGGAGCTTGGCGATTCCTTGCTAAAGGAAAATAAATATTTTGGTGACTTGAATGGTCAGATTGTTTTACTCCAAGCAAAGATACTATTAAATCGGAACGAGCTGAAAGCAGCCTATAAGCTGGTAGAAGCTGAGTTTGTTAGATCCACCGAACACTGGAATAATAAAAAAGAGATGTCTCCAGATATGGGAGGCAGACCGTCCATTCTGGAGCAGCTTGCTGCAACTAAAAAGCAATTGCATGATAGTATAAATGCTACAGGTGCTGATAAGTTGTCAGTTTACTCCGGTACCATTATGCGCAGCGATGGTGTTCCCTTAATCAACGTTGGCGTGTTCTTGCGGACGGCACAGGATAGTAATCATAGCGTCCTTGATAATGAGCCCTATCAAGTCGTAACGGATGCTAATGGGAGGTTTATGATCACGGGAGTCCTGCCCGGAAGCTATCAGCTTGTTCTCGGCTTGGAATATGAACAGATCAGTGGGTGGGCATGGCCGATTAAATATAACGAATGGATTTAAATTAAAGCAGACGTTGATGTGGAGCAGAAAATTATCTTTCAGCCGTTAGTTGAATTAAAGTCGCCAGTAAATTTACAGAGAATGACCGATTCAAAAATTGACTTTGTCTGGGAGCAGGTCGAGGGTGCAGCCTCCTATACCCTTCATTTAGGTATCGAATTTGCGGGAGGCTCCACAAGTTCCCCAGCTTATACCAATATTAAAGATAATCATATTGTGGTCTCAATGGATAACCTCGATGAGGTAGAGGGCGGTATTTCCTACAGTGATAGCAATGATTGGACTTCAATCGATCCAAATTCGCTGCTTGCCTTCAGTAATACCCACAATCGGTTTTACTGGTCCGTGGAAGCCTTTGATGCGGATGGGAATCTCTTGTCGAAAAGTAATGGCTATCGACTGGGTGACCAATCCATTGGTAATCTGCCCTACTTCTATTTACAGCAACGAACGATGACTGCTGCCGATCAATTCGTGCTTGAACGTAAATATGAGGAGGCCCTACATGCGTATAAAACCGCATATGCTGGCAATAAACAGGATCTCCATAGTCTGCGTATGATCAATCGGTTGTTAGCAAGCAAAGAGTCTTTTACAGATATAACTATGGATGAAGCGCTCAAGCAGGAAACCTTGAGCTATCAGAAGCTTTATGCAGAGGTGCATCCGACCGGGGGAAATTTGTTTATTCTGGTCATGCATTATTATGAAAGTGGCGATTGGAAGCTATTTAACCAGATTTATCAGCAGTATCTTTTGTTTGCAGATGATTCTGATCACTCCTATACGCAAGCGATTTATGCTATGGCGCTGTTCAAGCAAGGGGCTTGGCAAGAGGCAGAGCAGCAATTTGGCCGTGCTATTGTCTTAGATAAAACCCATCGTTTTATCGGCGGTTACCTGGCACTCGTACTTCATAATGATCATTCCTTTGAACGCGCTTTGGAACTAGCCGCAAGTAATCTGGAGTATAGTTCTGGTTCCGACACAGATCCGCACAAATGGGTACTACTCCTGAACCAGCTTCGTGCAGAGGCTGGAGAAGACAAAGGCTATTTAACAGAACTGAACGAGCGAATGGTTGGTTTTCTTTACGATAAGCCTGAGCTGGTCAAAGATTGGAGGGCTCCAAAGAATCGAACAGTGATGAAAGCCTTTCTTGAAGCTTTGCTTGAGGTCCGTTAACCGTTCGCAATGTTGTAACCTAATCATCAGAGGTATCGTCCTCCCCTTATTAAGGTTAAGCTAGATCTATATATCTGTTTACATTCTGTTTATAAGTGTGTTCAATAATAAGAGGAAGGGTTGTTAGCTTAGGAGCCCAGTTACAGGAGGCACGTATGACCACAATTCTTATAACCGATGATGATCCCCATATTCGCAAGCTGGTAAAGCTGTTCTTGCTCCGGGAAGGTTTTGAAGTGCTGGAGACCGCCGATGGCGTTGAAACGCTGGAGCTACTCGAAACCGTCAAAGCAGACTTGGTTATTCTCGATATCATGATGCCACGGATGGACGGCTGGCAGCTCTGTCAAGAATTGCGGCAGCTATATGAGCTTCCCATACTCATGCTTACCGCCAAGGGGGATACATCTCAGATCGTCAAGGGTTTCGAATTGGGTACGGATGATTACCTCGTCAAACCCTTTGAGCCGGCAGAATTAATCGCGAGAGTCAAAGCCTTGCTCAAGCGCTATCGGATCAGTGTTTCCCAGAAGGTACAGCTTGGACAAGCAGAGCTTGACCGTGAAACCTACCGCATGACCCTGAATGGGGAAAGCTGCGCGCTACCCCGTAAAGAGTTTGAGTTATTATTCAAGCTAGCCGGTTATCCGGGAAAAACCTTTTCCCGTGACCAATTGATTGAGGACATTTGGGGCTATGATTTCTCGGGGAATGAACGAACACTCGACGTCCATATCAATCGATTGCGTGAGCGTTTTCCCGAGGATCAGCATTCTTTTGCGATTAAAACGATTCGCGGACTGGGTTATCGATTGGAAGTGCGTTCATGAAGAAACATCCCTCTTGGCATCTCATAGTTGGGATTTTGGCGTTTCTAATCGCGTTGATAGCCAGCGTTAGCTTAGCACACTTCTTCGTCACGACTATTCTCGATAAGCTCGGCAGACCCGTTTCTGATTATACAAGGATGATCATTACCTCCTTACTTGGATCATTTCTTTTTTGTCTCATTCCTTTGGCGATTGGTCAGGCGATCCGTCCCAGGCAGATTGACTATATCAATTCGTTAATCGAAGCATTTCGACGAATAGCCAAAGGTGACTTCAGCGTTAGCATAGATCTTGCCAAAGGACGACCTGACGGACAATTCGCTGAACTGACTGAAAGCATTAATCAAATGACTAGTGAGCTTGGTGAGATGGAGAAAACGCGACAGGAATTTGTCTCCAATGTATCCCATGAGATTCAATCACCCTTGACCTCAATTGGCGGGTTTGCCCGGGCGCTACAGGATGATAATCTAGACCCTCAAGAGCGTCTGCAATATCTCCAGATTATCGAAGCGGAGAGCAGACGAGTGTCCAAAATCAGCGATAACCTGTTAAAGCTAACGATGCTAGAATCGGAGCGTCACCCTTTTGAACGCAAGAGCTATCGTTTAGACCGTCAATTGACGAATCTGATTCTTGTTTGTGAGCCGCAGTGGATGGCTAAAGGGATTCAAATGGAAGCGGAGCTTGAGAAGGTCACTTTTACAGCAGACGAAGACCTGATGAGCCAGGTGTGGACAAATTTACTGCAGAATAGCATTAAATTTACCCCTGAGGGCGGCAAAATAACCGTACGCTTGCGCAAAAAAACCGCTGAAATCGAATGTCAAATCTGCGATAGTGGGATTGGTATTAAAGAAGAGGACCTGCCGCACATCTTTGAGCGGTTTTATAAAGTCGACAAATCACGCAATCCGACGAATAGTGGCAGTGGACTAGGTTTGTCCTTGGTCAAAAAGATTATTGAACTCCACAAGGGGACCGTGAAAGTGCAAAGCGGGGATAATAGAGGCACGCAATTCATTGTTATTTTACCAGATGAGGCAGACGCGCATTTACACAAAGTTTAACTTGAGGGAGTATCCTTATCATATTCGATTAGAGAAAAACGGATAAGGAGATCGGCCGATGGATAGCAGCAAAAACAGCGCAAACATGTGCGCCGAAGAAGTAGCGCTTCCCGGAGAACAGGATGCTCGTAACAAACTGCAAATCAAGCAGCCTGAAACATCTGGAGTAACAAATTTAAATCAAGAAGACGAGAATTCTTTTTGGGAAACACTCTTGAATTGGGATGCGATGCTCCGCGAATTGGCCATTCTTGAGCCTTATTGGTAAGCAATGCACCAATAGACATGGAGCAACGATGCTGAATTTGCTATAATAGGGCTAAAACAGAGGTGAGCCCAGTGGCGAAGAAGAAAAACGTTATTAGCAAGCCTGCCGCCCAGGATAAGCCTGCTACGTTAAAAGACTTGCTTGATCCCATCATCCTACAAAAGCTGAAAGCCCAAGCAGATGGTATGAAAGCAGCGGAAGAAAACCGTAAAGAAGAAGAACGCAAGCAGAAGGAAGAAGCGCGGAAGCTCGAACAGAAAAGACTGGATAATGACTTTGGGCATCTGCTCGAGAACAGCGGAATGGACTGGAAGAAATACAAATAGAACGGATGGCTAGGTACCCTTTACTGTAGGAGGAGGCGAGGAGACTCGCCTCTTTTATTTTCCCCTATTAACCCATAGCTGCTTCATCTGTCTCTTCAAACTGACTGTTATACAGATTGTAATATACGCCCTTGTGCTTGAGGAGCTCCGCGTGAGTTCCACGTTCAACGATTTGTCCGTTATCAAGTACCAGAATTAAATTGGCGTGGCGAATGGTGCTGAGGCGATGGGCGATTACAAAGCAAGTTCTCCCTTGCATCAGGGTTTCCATGGCGCGTTGAATTTTGATTTCGGTAATTGTATCTACACTGCTAGTCGCTTCATCCAGAATAAGTAGAGCGGGGTTCGCGAGCACTGCTCTTGCGATGGTAAGTAGCTGACGTTGTCCGTGGCTAATATTGCCGCCTTCTCGTGAGAGTTGGGTATCGTAGCCATCTGGCAAAGCGCAGATGAAACCATCTGCATTGGCCATGATCGCAGCTGCTTCGACCTCAGCATGTGATGCATCCAGTCGACCATAACGAATATTATCACGAACGGTTCCGGTAAATAAATGAGCGTCCTGGAGAACAACGCCGATCTGACTTCTTAAGGCGTTCTTTTGCCATGTCCGAATATCTTTCCCATCGATAAGAATCTCACCTTGGAGTGGGTCGAAGAAGCGGCTGAGCAGATTGATTACCGTTGTTTTGCCTGCTCCCGTTGGGCCTACCAAAGCAATGGTCTCGCCTTGATTT
>JAIMBU010000030.1 GCA_023511325.1 Gorillibacterium sp. | reverse complement strand
CCTCTTATACACAGCTTGCCCCCTATCTGGTCTACCAGATTGTCTCCTTTAGTGGTCTTCTATCCAAAAGTGGCCTCCACCATTCATTGTTTTGAATAGCTTTTTTTCAGGTCTGGTATCTAATTTATGTTCAAAGAAAGCGAGTTGCTCAAGCTCAAAGCTTCACCGTTGATCCAGCTAAGGACGATTCCTTGCTTAAATAGAAGCGGGCTGCAATCAGCACAACGATTTGCAGCCCTTCCTTGTATTCGTGACCTGTCCTAAGGGAGAGGAATTTAAGACGTGGTGACCGCCACAAGCTGCATGTCATCAAAGTAAATTTCGCCAGTTCCAGCAGCTTTGTACAGATAGATTATCGCGCCGGTATTGCTGCTCCCAGTCGTAAAGGTTACTTCTTTGTTCGTGTATCCGTCAGTCATCTCAAATCCCCAAGCGTCTAATGCGTTGCCGCCGTAGTTTTTGACACCGAATACCGCAACTCCGCCATTCACACTTTGGCCGTATCCGGACAGCTTGTAGGTTGTGTTCGGAGATAAGTCGATGACCTGCTGTTCCATACCCGAATTATCCCCCGTCAGCATTGCCGCATAATTCCCGGTGCGGGCATTGATGTTTGCAATAGCCGCCTGATTGTAGTGAACATTCCAGGCGGCGAAATCGCCCGCTTCAAAGTCAGCGTTAGCCAGCAGATTCACCGGCTGCTTAAGAATGTGGAAATAATCAAAATTAGCAACCAAACCCGTGCCTGCACATACGATCAGGCCGATCTTTGGATCCTCCAGCACGGCGGTTTGACCTGTCCAGATCTGCTGATAGGAGCTTCCGTCTGCTGAATAATAGGCGCTATACGTACTACCGCTTTTGACGATTCGCATGTACAGTATGCTGGAAGCTATCGTGTCAGGCACCTCCACATGCTCGCGCACCGCATCGATCTGTCGGGTAAACTGGATCTGATTTCCCGAACCGTACAAGCGGGTTAAGCGGAAATAGCTGTTGTCGTCCTCATAGACAATCAATCCGCCTTGCGACCATTGAGAGGTCGGTTTGCCATCCAGCTTCGTCTCCATCGTCCAATCACCTTCGGGCGCACCAGTGAGCAATATATTCTTAGCTGTGCTCCCCCCGTCCACGATATCTCCGCTTTCACTTGTGATTCGTAGGAAACCCGGTCGGTCTGCCAGCGACCACTTGCTGCTGCTCTCACGAATCCAGTTCCACTGGCTGTCCAGTGCGCTCGCGTTAAACTCGTCATCCGTTCCTTCGCTGAACACAGGCTCTGGCTGGACAGGTGCTGCACTGAATTGAATTAGCTCCAGATCATCGAAGGTAACCTCTCCAGCCGCTCCACCCTTGTAAAGAAAGATGGTGGCACTTGTACTACTGCTGCTCGTTGTAAAGGTAATCTCATTGCGCGAGTAAGCGGTTGTGCTCACATAAGCGGACTGTTCATTACCGCCATGATTCTTGACTCCGAATACAGCAGAGCCACTGCTGGCCCCTTTTCCGTAGGCATACAATTTATACATGGTATTGGGATAAAGCCCGGTGACGTTCTGCTCCACCCCCGCATAAGCTCCCGTCAGCTTCGCGGCATAGCTTCCTGTACGGGCGCCACTGTTCACAATGGCAGCCCCGTTATAGTGAAGTCCCCAGCCAGTGAAATCTCCAGTCTCGAATCCCGGATTCTTCAGCAGATTCACCTGCGAGGGTGGCTCAGGTAGCGGCGGCAGATTATTGGGGTCGAGTCCAACTCCCTGATAGGCTCCGATATTGGGCAGCGTTTGTGAGGAGACGGCGTTACCGAAGAAATCCATTCCACCGTTCACAGCAATCAGCTTGCCTGCTCCAATCGCTGGTGAATTGGACAGTAGCTGATAACCGACTAATGTTGAGCGACCGATGCCACCTGATCCAGGCGAAGCAAGCTTCGGATCAGCGGTCAGTTTATAGGGGTCAGCTGGCTCGGTTACTGGATGATTTCCAAAAAATGCATTATGCTCAAAAACATTATTGGTACTGCCTGCAAACGAATACCCACCCGTTCCCAGATTGTAAATCAGGTTGTTATAGAAATAGGTGTTTGAGGCATACCCACCCCAATTGCCATGCTCAACGATTTTAGTGTTAGCGGAGTTAGGTATATAGACCGTATTGTTGTACACATAAGTAGAGTTGGGTGTTCCGTTAAAATTGAATACAGCACCGCCGTCAGTCTGGCTGATATTGTAGCGGATGGTGGTATTGTTGTTGAAGTTGCTTGAATTCGTCCCATCATTTACCGTCAGAACAAACCCGCCAGCATTGTGATGGCTGTAATTGTACTGAATGATCGTGCCCGTACTGTTATAGTCGGAATCGAAGGCCATGGCATCGCCACCAGGTGCCGTATTGTACACCTCATTATATTGAATGACCGCGTCCTTAGAGCCCCACACCCAGAGTGGTACGTGATACCCCCCTGCGCGGACATGCGTGTTGTATACCACATTATGTTCAATTAACCCGTCGGTTGTATTCAGAATGAAGGCACCGTCTGCCCCCACATCATAAATCACATTGTTCAGAACCTTCAAACCGGAAGAATAAGTCCGGTTGGCTCCGTTCAGATAGATGCCTACGCTATCCACCGCATAGATCGTATTGTTCTTAATCACGATGTCGCTGACGTGAAAGTCCCAATCGGTCCCCCAGACGATAATGCCTCCGTTGTGCGCGTAGTCATTCGAAGAGTCCCCCTTCACATTATGGATCGTCAGGTTTTCAAAAACGAAATGCTGATACACTCTGGGATTGGCAAAACCCCCACTGCTCCCAGCCACATGAATGCCTTTGCGTGGAGCCGGTGTCTGGGCGTCGTTAGTGATTTCCAAATTGCGTACTTCCCATTGCTCCTGATTGGAGAAATAAACGGCAGCTGCTACGCCGCCGCCAGCAATCAGTGGCTTGTTGCCTTGACCGTATTGATCGATTTTGATCGGATTCCCCGAGCTACCTGAGCCTTGGGGAGAAAGGGTACCAATCCATACGCCGTTCGTCTTGAATAGGATGGAGTCGCCTGGTTGAAACACCGTACGGTTGACTTTCTCCAGCGTTTTCCAAGCTGTTGCCTGGGCAGTTCCCGGATTTGCATCGTTTCCCCCAAGAGCATCTATATAATACGTAGCCCCAGCTGCTTGAGCGGGGGAGGGTGCAGCAACAAAAACTGCCGCGGCAGCCGTGATTATGAAGGCAAGAAACAGGTGGAACCATTTCGCTTTTCTTGTCGTATTCATTGCCAAAAACCTCCTTATGATTTCAAATAAGAACAATCTATTCTCTTTGCTCCTGTTCATTTCTTGAGCACCTTTTTAAAAGCGCATTTTGTTAACGCTTACAATTATTCAAAAACGAGACCTTTATTGGATGGATATTTTGGCATACTGGACTTCATGGATGGAAACATTCGCCTCTTGCACTCGACTGAGCACATAAGCTTCATAAACCTGATCAAGGGCATTGATTGCTTGTTGCCCTTCCTGATCGGTACTCTCCTGGATGGCGTCCTGATGAATAACTTTAACAAGCACATATTCACCCAGCATCGCTTCGTCTAAAAGCGGACTCACCGAATCTTCTTCCCGTTCCGATGTCAGCCAGCCATAAAGCTCCGGACTAGACTTGAATATCGTTCGGACCGTCACCTTATCCAGCTGTTCTTCACCGTAATGGATTGCAAACGGTTTATGGGTGTTCGCGTTCGCTTCTGTTATCGCCGCTTCTCCATCAAGACCTTGCAGCAGCTTGTTACGGATATTGACCATCTGCTCTTTCGCAGTCTGCTTGATTATGTCGGTTGCCGTTTCGGAGGTTATATCCCGATAGGAAAGCGATATCTCCAGATAGCGAATGGTTTGCTCTGGAATGAGCGACTCTGACTTGGACTCACTGTCATGAAGCCGGAATTGCTCTGTCGCCGCTGCCAATTCGTTCTCCGCTAAGATCTCCTTTAAACCAATTTCCAACTTGCTGATGTAATACGGGAGAAAATCCGCTTCATGGAATGTCTCCGGACCATAAACCGGCTCGCCCTTCCTGATGGCCGCCATTCTCCGCTTGTTTTCCTGCTCCAGCTCCTTTTTCAAATCGGCATAGGTCAACCTTTTGATCAGTCCATGCTCTTTAGCCAAATCCAATACGATTCTGAACCGGACGGATTCATTCAGCGCTCGCTCTTTGAGCACATGCAGTGGAACTTCCCCTTGTACCTCCGTTGTCCAGAACGAATCACTGAAGGTCGTGCGGTAGGCTTGCTGAAAATAGTCGATTACAGATGTCCTCTGCCGCTGCAAGGAGAGGTCAAATTCAGCAGCGGTAATTCCATAACCGTTCACCTCGACAATTGGCGTCTCATTCGAGAAAGCCTTGGGTGCAAGCTGCAATAGGCCCATTCCAAACACGAGGCACAATGCCGCAGCCGCTGCTGCCTTAAATGTCCACTTCATAAAGTCCAATTCCTCCTTCCTATTAAATTGTCAGCGTGGATTGAAATCTTCTTATAAAAAGTGAAAGGAGGACATTCATCATTCATCCTCCGTTTCACTCAAACTCCCCGTATTAGGAGAATTATCCTCCCTTATTTTTGCGCGTTATACCATTCGTTCGCTTCCTTCGTCATCTGGTCGCCACCGATGCTTTTCCACTGCTGGACGAATTTATCGAAATCCTCCATTGATTTTCTGCCGTGGATGATGCCAATCACCGTTTCACCCTCCAGCTTGGTCAGAATTCCGCCTTTGGATTGCATGGTCGGTGTAGTAGCCCCCATAAATTCCGTCTGAATGTACGTACCCGCGTTCCAACCGTCCTCGACGATCTCCGCGGCTAGTGCTACATCCGGATTGCCGAAGGTTGCCTTCTCCTTCTCAGGCAGTTGTCCTGCCCGGTACAGTCTGGAGTTTGCAGCCAGCTTTTTTATCGCCAGGAAGGGGTCCTTGGCTTCAAACAGAAAATACTTGTAGACGCCGACCTTGCCACCTGGAATATCCGCTTCCAGCACAGACACGCTTCCGTCTGCCTTGACGGTATAGTCATAATCCTTGGCATAGCCGAATTCAAACTCGCTTCCATCCTCAGCATCCACCCCGGTAAACAAACGGTTGAGGTACAGGAACAAAGCATCGGTGTGCTCAAAATCCTTTCTTACCAGCATGCCTCCCTTAAGGAAGGCGGTATCTCGGCCTGCTGCTTTGCCGTTTAGGGTCGGAAGCGCGTAAGGCTTCATTGTTGCGCCAGGCACATTCTTCTGCAAATCCGGTACCGGCCAGCCACCCATCCAGTAGGGAGCCACCACCATGCCAACGCGTCCTTGTCCGATGAGTTCAGCTAGCTTGTTCTCATCATGCAGGCCAGCTTCCTTGGATATATACCCTTTGTCATACCAGCTCTTCAACCGGGCTAAGCCATCCTTCATCTGCGGCCAGGTGGAACCGTGTTCAAGTGTTCCTGAATCGTTCACGAGCCACTGATAGGGAACCGTTCCGGAGGGGCCAAATACCCAGGTGCTTTCGCCCAGCCATCCGGCAAGCGGGTTGGGATTGCCACCGCCAGCGCCAAGACTGACACCGAGGGGAATCAGATTCTCAGTGCCGCCCGGCTTTTTATCCAAGAACGCCTGCAGAACGGTTTCCAATTCCTCAAAGGTTTTTGGCGCGCTTAAGCCCAGCTCATCCAGCCAGTCCTGCCTGATCCACATCACCCCGTTATCATTGCCGGCATTGGCGAACAGGGGGAGTGCCATCTTCTTGCCACCAAAGGTAACCTGGCTCCAGGCAAGGGGATGCGAGCTGTAAATGGCCTTCATTTTGGCTGACGCATACTTTTCAAAATCCTCAGTGATATCCATGTACTCACCCGACTCAATCAGTTCATTCATCAGGCCAATATCCATCGTGGTAAGCACATCCGGCAATTGCTCATGTGCTGTCAGCATAAGCCTTATTTTCGTTGCGAATTGTTCTCCGGGCGATTGCCAGAGATATTTGATATCGATGCCAAGCTGATCATGCGCCCAACGGGTATGGACATTATCCTCCACGCTCTCGCCATTTTTATATGTCATGGTGGAGTCAGTCGCCTTAACCGTTGTAATAGTGACAGGCGTATCGAACTTGTACGTGCCGTTTTGAATCTCTTTTGCCTTGTTGTCCGGCGCTGTCGTTTCCGTGCTGGGCGCCGTCGTACTTGTCTGGCTGCTTGTCGGCTCAGCAGTTTGTTCCTCACTGTTTTTTGAAGTACAAGCGACCAAGCTGGACAACAACATGACCAGTACGATCGTCAGGCTCCATATTTTCCTTCTAGCCAT
This sequence comes from Gorillibacterium sp., assembly GCA_023511325.1. Taxonomy (GTDB): domain Bacteria; phylum Bacillota; class Bacilli; order Paenibacillales; family NBRC-103111; genus Gorillibacterium. The sequence goes on along the minus strand of JAIMBU010000030.1, from coordinate 4,620 downwards.
CCTTCAAAACCTCCCATGTATGCTTTATCCAAATGCAAGTTCATCTTATTACAACGCTTTCATTCGGTTAAGATGGAAAGATTTAAGATGCTATAGGAAATTTTTAAGGTTCCGCATAAAACCGCTCCTTGTATTCCTGCGGAGTCATGCCATAATAGCCCTTGAATATCTTGCTGAAATAGGGCGGATTCTGAAAGCCCAGCCGGGAGGCGAGCTCGTAGATCTTGATATCCGTTGTTTTCAGCAAAACAGAGGCCTTCTCCATCCGGTAGCGGTTGATGAACTCACTGATGTTCTCGTTCATTTCCTGCTTGTAGAACGTGGATAAATACACCGAATGGAGATTGACATGATCGGCAATGGTCTGCAAGGAGACATCCTGCGCCAGATTTGCCTCGATAAAACGATGGATTCGCGTGATCAATTGGGACTTATGGTTGTTAAATTCAACCGCACCATTTCGTTCCATCTCAACCAAAACGTCCTCCGCCCATTTAATGATTCTGCCGGGGCTGCGAAAGGTCTGAGGACTCGTCGTAAAATCCGTCGTCCAGCCCGCCAGCTCCATCAGTGTCTTGCCTTGCTGATGGGCAATGCACAGAAACGCATTGGCCAATGTGTAATAAAACTCGGTCAGATGCTCTTCCGTGTCCAGCTTCTTCGCGTTCATCTCTTGGCAAATCACATGCAGCTTCTGCTTTGCCTCCTCCCAGCGTCCGCCCTCAAGCAGTTGTTGAATGCTAGGCGGGTTATACAAAGAGAGCAGGGTGCGCGACAGTGTCCGGGTTCCGTCGGGAATTAGCATAAATTCCTGCTCGCTGCGGGGAATTTTGCGGAGCTCATTCAAGGCTTTGCGGTAATGCTCCGCCAAATCCTCCGGAAAATTCACTTGCCCCGTGATCAGTATGGAGATTTGCCCCTTCAACAGACCGGAAACCTTGATTTGCAGCTCAAGCACCAATTTATGTAGCCTATCCAGCCCGTCCTTGGCCTCGGCATCTGTCGCTCCGGCTTTGTCCTTGAGCAGAAAGCACAGATAACCAAACGGGTCCTTGCAATGCCAAACCTCGTAATGTACCCCGAGGATTTCGCCAGCGATATTCAGCACAGCGTATTCAAACAAGGTCAGGTCGCTATCCTCTGATTGTCCGAATGTCCTTTCCAGTCGCACGAGCACGAGGAAGCAGCCGCTGCCCGGTTCAAAGTGAAGCTGATATTCGTGCAATCGCTCCGCTAATACCAAGGACGTGACATCCCTCCCTGACAAAAGATCGTTGAGGAGATTGGAGCGAAGCAGCGGCAGATGAGTGCGCAGGGTTTGCCTGGCCCGCTGTAGCGAACTGATCTTATCCCATTCCTCCCGAAGCAGCTGTCCGACACGGGATACCTCCGCAAGCAGCCTTTCGTCCTTTACCGGCTTCAGTAAATAGCCCACCGTTCCGTGCTCCATCGCCTGACGGGCGTATTCAAATTCCCCGAATCCTGACAAGAGAATACATTTGCTGCGAGGATAGTGATCGTGCACATGCTTGCATAGCTGCAAGCCGTCCATGCCTGGCATGCGAATATCCGTTACGATGATATCGATTGGCTGCTGCTTGAGAACCTCCATAGCTTCCATTCCGGAAGCGGCGTGATGAATTTGTTCGACTCCAACAGAGGCCCAGTCGTTGTTTATCATGCTTTGCAGAATCTTTGGCTCGTCATCGACGAGCAAGAGCTGAAGCTTCATCGGTTTCATTCCCCCCTGTTTCTCTTCTCCATCTCAGCATGACGCGAAGGCCAGACAGCTGTAAGGATTGCTCCAGGAAGATACCTGCCCCTGGACCAAATTGCTGCACCAGTCGTTGATTGACATTCCAGAGACCGCAGCCGGTATGCTCGTCCATCGGCTCATCCAGACCTTTGATGTATTGCTCCATCGCCTCGGTTGCCATGCCTGTACCGCTGTCCTCCACTGCAAGCACATTGAATGACTCCTCCTGGTAGGCCGAGACCCATATCGTTCCCGTCCCAGGCACGGGCTCAATTCCGTGGATAATTGCATTCTCCACAACAGGCTGGAGAATGAGCCGTAACACCGGCTCCTCCTGCATGCCTAACGGAATCTCGATCCGGTAATTAAGTCGTTCCAGCCGTAGTGCATAAATATTCAGATAGTTCTCAATCAGCGCCACTTCCTCGTGAAGCCTCGGCCTTTGATTCTCCACCCGGGTGGTGTAGCGGTAATAGTCGCCGAGATGATAAGTCATTTCCTTGATCGTTTCCGTTTCCCCTGCCTTGGCGCAAGCCGCAATAAAAGAGAGGCAATTGTACAAGAAATGCGGATTGATCTGCGACTGCAACTGCTTCAGCGTGGCAAGGCGAGAACGATTCTGCTCCTCATACACATCACGGATCAGATGCTGGATCACCTCTCCCATCTCGTTAAAGCGCAGCATCATATAGTCAAATTCGTTATTAAAGCGCTTACGAATCCGAAATGAATAATCACCCATCTCAAATTTCTTCAAGCCCTTCACTACCGCCGAAATTGGCTTTTGCACATTAAGATATAACAGGTAGGAAGCGATCAGGCCTAATAGCAGCAACACGACAAAGGTGAGATAAAACAGGTTCCTGCTCTCAATGATCGGAGCATGAATAATATTCAGCGGCACATAATCGACCAAATAAACATCTAGAGCGGGAAGATAAGCATAGCTGACAAAAGCCTTCTGCGAATCGATCTCCATGCTGTGATGTCCCGCATCTCCTATCCCTGCCGCGAGCAACTCCCTTCCGGCTTTTGCCGCATCCTGATCATTAGCGGGCGAGCCCGTGAACGCTGCACCGGAGCGGGTCAGCAGAAAGGCCTGTCCAGGATTATCCTGCTTGTAATCGAGGAGGATTTTGCGAATATTGTCGAGGCCAAATCGCACTTCAAATACCGCGATAACATTCTGCTGACTTTCATAGGACTGATAAGGATCCCACACTAGCATTTGGTAATACGGCCCTTCCCCACCATCTCCCGCCTGCAATTGCCATGTTCCGTTTAGTCCCTTTTGCAGAATACTCTCATCGTATGTATCGCTTGGGTCCGTCGATATTCTTCTCCTGCTTTCAGGTAGGAATACGGATAAATTATTGCGCCAATTGCTGGACAAGCTCTGCAGCTGCAGTTTTTCCTTAACCTGAGTTTGGTAATATATCATTTCGTAATAGTCCTTGATTAGAATATTGAGCTGCAGGCTCAAGATAGAGGAGTCACGCGCCAATACGCCCGAGGTAAGAGATAATCGTTCGATATTCGATTCGATCTGGTTCTTCAAAAAGATCAGCTTGCTTTCGTTATTTACGGTAATCTGTGAATCTATCACCTCAAGGCTTGTTCTACTGAAATACGCGTACAAAATGGCAATTGGAATAATCAAAAGAAAAATAACGCCGCTGATGCGGACAAAAATCGGCCGATGTCTTTTCACTGAGGCTCCTCCTTAATATATTGACAGTCACCTTAAACATCTCTATCTATACTGCATTTCATGACCACTATACAATAATTGCAGAAAGTAAACACCATGTTTAGGAGGACGCCCCATGAAGGAACTTGCCGGAAAACCGGCTTCTACCGTTGTACCAAAAGCATCCCGCACTGGAAAAAAAATATTTCGCAACACGTGGCAGTTCCATCTGATGCTGCTGCCGGCCGTGCTTGTTGCCCTTATTTTCAAGTATGCTCCTATGCCGGGAATCGTGATTGCCTTCCAGGATTTCAAGCCTTGGCTCGGCATGAACCGCTCCCCTTGGGTCGGGCTGGAAAATTTCCAATTTATCTTTATGATGCACGACTCCAAGCAGGTCATCTGGAACACGCTGCTAATCTCTGGACTGAAAATTGTTTTTGGACTTATTTTCCCGGTCATTTTTGCCCTATTGCTCAACGAAATCCGCCTCATTGGCTTGAAGCGGTCGATTCAAACCCTAGTTTACTTACCCCATTTTATGTCCTGGGTGATTCTCGGCGGCATCCTGCTAGACCTGCTTTCGCTTGAAGGGATGCTGAACCGTCTGCTGTCCGCTCTCTCGATTGATCCCATCATGTTTCTCGGAGAAGGAAACTGGTTCCGATTCACAGTCATTCTCAGCGATTTGTGGAAGGAATTCGGATTTGGCGCCATTGTCTTCCTCGCCGCATTATCTGGCATTAACCCTTCTCTGTATGAAGCGGCGGAGATTGACGGTGCCGGAAGGATGAAGCAGACCCTGCACATTACGCTCCCCTCCTTGCTGCCGATTATTGTCGTAGTGTTTACACTTTCGCTGGGGAATGTGCTGAATGCCAATTTCGATCAAATTTATAACCTGATCAACTCGCTTGTACTGGAGCAGGGGGACATTATTGACACCTACGTTTACCGCGCTTTTCAATCCGGTCAATACAGTCTTGCAACAGCGGTAGGCTTGTTCAAATCGGTCATCGGCTTTATCCTGATCGGCGGCGGATATTATGCTGCGCATAAATGGGCCAATTACCGTATTTTCTGACCGATCTTCATTTCGCTTTAGGAGGCTCGTTTGATGTACCACAAGAATCCGACTTATAAAATATTTTATGTGTTCAATGTGATTTTCCTG
>JAIMBU010000304.1 GCA_023511325.1 Gorillibacterium sp. | reverse complement strand
CCATATATTTTGCATCCTAATAAGTCGTCTGTATTCAATTAAAGTTTCAAAGTAGTTCAAAAAAACAATACGATAGGAGTTTTAAATAATGGGCAAATTGGAAGGGAAAGTAGCAGTTATAACAGGTGGAAATACGGGTATAGGCTTGGCGACAGCACGTCAGTTTGTGGAAGAAGGAGCCTATGTATATATTACGGGCCGAAATCAGAGTGGACTTAATGAAGCTGTGAAGCTAATAGGGAAGAATGTAACTGCGGTTCAAAGTGATGTTTCAAGCTTGGCTGATCTGGACCAGTTGTATGAAATCGTGTTAAAGAAACACAAACAAATCGATATTCTTTTTGCAAATGCTGGTGTTGTACAAAAAGCAAAGTTAGGTGATATAACCGAAGAGATTTTTGAAAATAGCTTTAATATCAACGTTAGAGGTGTGTTATTTACGGTTCAAAAGGCGCTTCCGCTTTTCAGTGACGGTGGTTCAATTATATTAAACAGCTCAGTTCAAGGGACAAGCGGTTCGCCTGGAGGAAGTATCTACGGTGCAACCAAAGCAGCGGTTCGGGCCTTTGCCCGTAATTGGTTGGTTGACTTGAAAGAGCGTCAAATACGAGTTAACGTCGTTAGTCCAGGGCCGATTGAAACGCTCGGATTGGCGTCAGCTGTCAGTTCTGTGGAAGAAGAACAGAAGCAAGGACTTGAGTTCTTGGCAAATGCCAGTCCAATGGGACGATTGGGTAGACCAGATGAAATTGCTAAAGCCGTGCTATTCCTAGCTTCAAGTGATAGCAGTTACGTCAATGGCATTGAGCTATTCGTCGACGGTGGTATGGTACAAATTTAATCAAGTGATTTACTGTATAGAGATAATAAGCTGGTTGCCCTATAAATCTTTTATCAGCTTATTCAAATATAATTGCCCCCTTTATCTATCTTTCTCAAGGGGGCAATTACTGTTATGGCTTTGGGGTTATGCAATTAAAAATCTGAATTTGTTAAGAGGGTATAAATGTGAGTTTAACACAAATAGATCAGTCTGGATTGAAAGTCCTTTGATATGAAGGGCTTTCTTTGTTCTAGCTTTATCACAGGAGAGAGAGTTAGGATTTGACAACATTCGTATACTTCTGCTAACTTAAATGTAAAACGTTACACATTTATTAAACATTGGGTAGAGGGGTGTTTGTCATGGCAATAAGAGAAGATTATTCCATCCAATTCATCGAAAAGCAGCAAGCTGCGCTCGTAAAGTGTACTAGGGACCATACTCCTCCATCCGCTCACGAAATTATCGGGTGCACCTTGGTTTCCCTAGTCTCCTCCGGTTCGGAGCGCGGGGCATATATGGATTACTTTGGAGGGACCACGTATCCGACGGAAACAGGGTATGCGGTGGTGATGGAGGTGCTAGAAATCGGCGCCGCCGTAACGAATGTGATTGTCGGAGATATCGTTCTTGCTCTGGCGCCGCATCGCGCTTATAACCGCGTGAAGGATGATGAAATCATCCATGTTCCAGCAGGAATGCTCGCAGAGCATGCGGTGGTTGGCCGGTTTCCTGCAGTATCGATGACGTCAATGATCCATACCCGAATTCGTCCGACCGAGTCTGTTCTTGTGACGGGACTTGGCGTGGTTGGTCTTATGTGCGCTCAGGTCATGCAACATTGTGGCTACAAGGTGTATGCGTTCGATCCCAACGTGAAGCGGAGAGAAGTCGCAGAGTCTTGTGGATTGCGGCATGTATATGGATCCCCTGACGATGTACCCGAGGTAAAGGGGGTTGCTGGACTGGCCATGGAATGCTCCGGACGGGAAGATGCTGTTTACTCCCTAATGACGAATCTGAGAAAAGGGGGCGAGCTTTATCTGATCGGCGTACCGTGGTATCGCTCGACGGATACTTTCGCGCACGAGCTGTTGCTGAATATTTTCTACGGATACATTCATGTGTATTCCGGTTGGGAGTGGTCCTTGCCGCGTCATTCCAAGGACTTTGAGCCGAACAGCAGTCATAATAGTATAGAGAAAGCCATGGAATGGATTCGGGAGGGCTTAATCAAGGTCGAAGGCATTTACGATATCGTACCACCCTCTCACTGTGCCGGAGTGTACGAGAGCATCGCCAACGGGACTTTACAGAAGACATGTGTCATATTTGATTGGAGAAGCTTGTAAGAGATTGTGAGCCCTTAAGACGGTACACCCACCCAAAGTGAACCCGTGCGTGAAGCATAGATCAATTGTCGCAGTACGATAACGTCGAATAAAGAGGCTGGAGGTGTAGAGATGGCAACGATTAAAGATGTAGCAGAGCGAGTGGGGGTATCCATCACACTTGTATCGCGAACGCTTAACAATCAAAAAGGAGTTAAACCGGAGTCCCGAGCGAAAATCCTGCAAGCCATGCGCGAATTGAATTACGTTCCCAACGGGTTAGCACGTTCTCTTGTGCTCCAGAAGACGAATACGATCGGCATCGTTCTAGACAGCCTGAGCTCGCCCTTTGTCAGCAAGCTGATCAAGGGCCTAGAGAAGGGGGTCGCTGAGTTTGACAAAGAGGGCATTTACAACATTATTTATTGTAGCTCGAATGGGGATTTCCAGAAGAAGCTGAGGCATCTTTCCTTCTTGACACAGGGGAGAGTTGACGGAATTCTCATCTACGGAAGCCTGGTTACCGATGATGAGATCATTATGAATTTATCTCAATCGGGTTTTCCCTTCGCGCTGATCGAGAATGACCTAGAAGCGGTGAATGCGAATAAAGTCGTTATCGACAATGTAGATGGTGCCTATCGAGCCACACAACATCTAATTGAGCTTGGACATCGCAGGATTGCCCACGTGACAGGAAATATCAACCTTAAGATTACTTTGGAACGACTCTCCGGCTACATGAGAGCGTTACAGGATGCTCGTATTCCTATCGATCCATCGTTAATCATTTATCCCGACTTTAGCGCTCCACTTGATGAGGATGAACCAGTTGAGGCGCATGATGTATGGAGTATCAACACCTTTCTTAAATGTGGCTATGACAGCAGCAATAAGCTAATGGATCAGCCGGATCGACCATCGGCGATTTTCTTCGCAACGGATATCTCTGCCTTCGGGGCAATCAAGGCGCTTGGAGAGAGGGGACTCTCTGTACCCGACGATGTTTCCATTTTTGGCTTCGACGATGAGCGTCCGGCAGATTTTGATTGTTATTTTGAGCCGATCAGTACAGTCCGACAGCCGCTTGAGCTTGCTGGATATACAGGTATCAAGCAAGTCATCAACAGCCTGCGAGACCCGAATGCGCCAAAAGAAAGAATTGTACTGAAGACCGACCTGATTATTCGTAATAGCTGTAAAGAAAAGGTGTAATCGGCTGATGCTGTGAGCTTCCGTGTTGGACTTAAGCAGGTCAGCCGACTTGGTAATGTGGTTCAATATCGCTACATATCCATCGCGTATAGATCAGCTATAATCGCCAACCACTTGCCGGCATTCGCCGTCCAAACCTCCTTGTAGGTAGCATTATTGAATTGAGGCCAATAGGGCTCATCCTCATTGCCGCAGGTTTGGATGCCTACTGGAATTTCTCCGGTCATTTCACCGCATAGCACCGAATATTGCTGTGCGTAACGATAGCCCTCGCCATACATCAATGATTGGCCAAATGGATTCTTACCTACGATCCACTGCAACTGCCCTTCTGCGATCTCCTTTAGCTCGCGGTCCTGTAAATATACACCGACTAATGAGGCAGCCTTTCCTGTTGCTAGAATAACAGCATTGTTGCCTCTAAACGAGAACCATACAGGAAAGCGCCGCAAATAATAGGAGTCATTCAATTTGACACCATGCTTCAACTGGTGCTCATAGTCATCCCGCGCACGGTCATCCGTCAGCAGATGCTGATAATGAAAGCTCTTCTCGTCCAAATGCTCCTGAAGATGATATACACCGCTCGATATCATTGGGTAGGGTAGCGTATAAGTGGCTAGCTTCTTCAAATACGCTCCATAAGCTTGGATGGACTGAAGCCAGCTCGCAGCTTGAGCATGGTTGCTTTGCGTTTCGTGAATAGCGATCAAGGCAAGCATATACAAATGCTCTCGGGATTGATGATTAAAATGCTGGACGATCTGCTTATTGGGATGACGATAGAAAAATCCGGATAAGGTCGAGCTGTTATCAAGGGTGATCTCCTCTAGCTCTTGGCAATCTTGAACATATGCGATGAATTCGACGGCTTTGCGGGCATACCATTCATCCTGAGTGACACGGTAAAGCATCGATGCTGCCCAGGAAGCCGTTGCCATATATAAACTCTCTGAGGTCTGATACGTGTGCTCCCAGAAGATGGGCTTCTGATCGAAGCCGTGTTGCTCGAATTCTATGATCGCATATTGAAAATCTTCTTTAGCGATGTGAAGCAGGCGACTAGACAGGGCGGGGTTAGCTGTCAACTGGCCATGAATATAAGCTTCGATCCCCGCACAATAGAAATTCTCGTAGGCTTGATTGTGAACGCGGGCTTCTGCATCGTCCATATTGCCGATCCATCCATCCGTCCAGCGGGTAATGCCGGCGCTTGTCGCTCGGTAACCATCACCGAAGCGTGTCTTCAGCATGAAGTCTAATCCCCACTCGCCTTCCTCCAAGAGCCGCAGGTACAGATCCTCATCGAAGGACTTAACCTTCTCCGCTATCTCGAAGAGCGAGAGGGTCACTTCGGCGGTTTGAATCATCTGCTGGGACACATCCCCGGCATCGTGCCAGCCGCCATTAAAGGACATGATTGTGCCCGCATGCTTCGCAATAATATCGGCGTGACAGCTACCGTGAATGCCTGGGACGGGATAGCCGCAACGCTCGCAGAAAATGAAGTTCAAGGCTTTCCAGACGGAAGCGTGCCAAAGCTCCTCGGCGCTTCCTATCGCAAAGGGCTCAGAGGTTATGGCGCCAGCTTGCAAATAATAGCGTCCTTCCAGCGAAAGCTTGGAGAAATCCATAACGTGAAAGCTGCCCAGATCCGTCTTCATGACTTCGATCGGACC
>JAIMBU010000303.1 GCA_023511325.1 Gorillibacterium sp. | reverse complement strand
ATGATTAAACCTACAATCGGAAACATGAGGATAGCTACTAAAACAATAATGGCGTATTCTTGGCTACGACCATTTCTTACAGCATCACGATAAGCCCATACAACTGATGCAATGTGGAGCATAAAGAGCATTAACATCCACAAAATAATGGTTCCAAAAAAACTGGACATATAATCAATTCATCTCCTTCTGCAAGTAATACGTATAAATGACAATTTATGTTGCGAATTTATAATTTGAAAAAGTAATTTGATTAGGCGGTGTGGTAGAGAATGAAATACGATCTGAAATCATTGATGGTCATCTTGTGATTGATATGGACAAACACTTTGCTATGGATTTTAAGTCAGATGGTTATGCAGGTGCACCTGATCCATTCAACCCAATCCGGAGGGAGGCGGTGAAGGAGTGAAAGCTATAACCATACATCAGCCTTGGGCAACGTTGGTCGCTATCAAAGTCAAGGAAAATGAAACAAGAGGTTGGGCGACTAAGCACCGGGGTAAGACAGCAATTCACGCAGGCAAAAAGGTAGAACGCGAAGCTTGTATGCGGGAGCCAATTCGGTCAATTCTGGCGGCGTATGGGTACACTGCGGAGAATTTGCCCACAGGTGCTGTAGTTGCAATAGTTAATCTAGCAGACTGTCAGCAGGTAATTGACGACAATGGGGAATCAGCGGTTTTAAGAAATCAGCAGATTATATCCAGACACGAGTATGCCTTTGGTGATTTCAGTGAAGGACGTTATGCCTGGAAGATGAGCGAGGTCGAGCAACTGTCGGAGCCTATACCTGCCAAAGGGCAACAGGGGCTATGGAATTGGAATGCCGTTAACAAGATTTAGAGCCCCCGTACGTCACTGCAAGGATACGCAGGATGAGAAATGTTATAAAAGGAAGCTGGATTGATGCTCTTCGCCGGATTGTATAGGTAAAGGTGCTATGCTAAGATGGACTGGATAACTACTGATTTATGACAAATGTGAATGAAATACAAAATAACATGTTCTATTATAGGTGAAGCGATGAATTCATTGATCTATTTGGACCATGCAGCATCAACTCCTGTCCGCCGTGAGGTCGTTGAGTTGATGCTGCCTTATATGACGGAGCATTACGGCAACCCCTCCAGTATTCATTCCTTTGGCCGCTCTGCACTCATGGCTGTCATGAATGCACGAGACCGGATTGGCGCGGCACTGAGGGTGCCAGGAAAGAATATTATTTTCACTAGTGGGGGTACGGAAAGTGATAATCTGGCGATCCTCGGAACGGCCGCTAGACGCGAATACAAAGGTCATGTCATTACGAGCCAAACCGAGCATCACGCGGTGCTGCATGCGTGTCGCCGTTTAGAAGAATTAGGGGTTCGGGTTACTTACTTGCCCGTTGACCAATCAGGACGAGTAGCTCCAGAAGCGGTAAAGGCAGCTATAGAGTCGGATACCTTCCTCATCAGCATCATGTATGCCAACAACGAAACTGGCACGCTTCAACCGATAGCGGAAATCGGTGAGATCGCTCGGGCTGCGGGCGTGTTTTTTCACGTTGATGCGGTACAAGCCTTTGGATCAATCCGGATCGAGCCGAAGGCGCTTGGAATCGATCTTTTGAGTATTTCCTCTCACAAAATCAGTGGTCCCAAGGGAATTGGGGCTCTATATGTGTCTGATCAGGTGAAGTTAAAGCCTCAGCTATACGGTGGATCACAGGAGCGGAATCGGCGAGCGGGTACGGAGAACGTCCCTAGCGTTGTGGGCTTTGCCGCAGCTGTGGACCTTTCAATGGAAAATTTGCATGATAAATATAGTAAACTCGATACTTTGCGTACACAGATGCTGCGAACTTTGCGTGAGGAGCTACCTGAAGATGCAATTGTCAGCATCAACGGCAACCCTAAGCATCAACTACCACAGATACTCAATATAAGCTTTAACAAGGTAACTGCCGAAACCATGCTAATGAACCTCGATTTGGCTGGGGTGGCTGCTGCCAGTGGATCTGCTTGTACATCCGGCTCGCTTTTGCCCTCACACGTACTGGAAGCAATGGGGCTAAACCAAGCGGATATTCGTTCAGCGATCAGGTTTAGTTTTGGCATAACGAATACCGAGGAAGAAATTTTACGTGCAGCAAAAATTGTTGCAACCATCATTCGCAACATGCGTAGTTAATGATAATATCTCTCAGAACGAATTTAGATGTAGATGTAGATGTAGATGTAGATGTAGATGTAGATGTAGATGTAGATGTAGGATTTGAGGCTACTTAAGAAACCGAAAGTGAAGAATTTGGATGTCGAGTGGAGAGTTTACGTGTCGCCTTTGAAATGGCATCCTATCCTTCATCTAATCAGAGGATGCCATTTCAAGAGCGACCGCAACCGATATCCAAAATTAGTAACGCCTTAGGTTTTTTAAAATCTCTATAAGACCTCTATAATCACTTAAGTTCTCTTAAGCAGCCTGTTTTCGGCTAGAGAGAAACCTATACCCAACCCAATAACCGAGCAGTCTGAGCCACAACAAATGTCACAAGCAAAGCAATTCCGGTCGGGATCAAAGCAGAGAGCAAGGTCCACTTCTTGCTTCGCGTTTCTTTATATATATTGATCAGCGTTGTCCCACAGGGAAAATGCAACAGGGAGAATAACATCATGTTGAGTGCGGTGAGCCATGTCCAGCCATGATTAAGAAAAATATCCTTGATTCCTGTCATCCCATCCGCATCCACCATCGCTCCAGAGGAGAGATAACCCATCAGTAGAATAGGCAGGACGATTTCATTCGCTGGCAAGCCTAGCAAGAAGGCCATGATGATGAAGCCATCAAGTCCAAATAACTGCCCAAAGGGATCAAAAAAACCTGCCATATGATTGAGAATACTTGCGTCCCCAATCATAATATTGCCCAGAATCCACGTAATCACACCTGCAGGAGCAGCTACAACCACAGCACGCTTCAACACAGCCCATGATTTATCGCGGGAAGATAATAAAATAGTCTTGATAATTTGTGGTCGACGATAGGGAGGCAGCTCAAGCGTATAATGCGTTGGGATACCACGCAGGGCCGTTTTTGATAGTACCCAGGAGACCGTCAGAGTGACGGCAATACCAACCAGCACCAGTCCCATGACCGCTGAGGCTGTAATGATCGAATGCATCCCACCTGTAGAACCAACCGCTACGAATAATGAGGAGAGCAGAATCAGCGTAGGCCAGCGCCCATTGCAAGGAACGAAATTATTGGTCAGAATCGCCAGCATCCGTTCACGGGGAGATTCTATAATCCTGGTTGACAGTATAGCCGCCGCATTACACCCAAAACCCATGGACATCGTCAGTGCTTGCTTGCCATGTCCCCCTGATTTTTTGAACATCCGGTCCATATTAAAAGCAACTCGCGGCAGATAGCCGAAATTCTCCAGTAAAGCGAACACGGGAAAGAAGATAGCCATCGGTGGCAGCATCACACTGACCACCCAGGATGAACCGCGATAGAGTCCTAATACCAGCAGGTCATTCAACCATTCCGGTGCGTAAATAAACCGAAGAGCGGAGGAGATATAGCCTTCTGTCCAGCCGAAGAAATCAGCCAGCATGGCAGAAGGGACATTAGCACCCGCAATCGTCAGCCAGAAAACAACGCCAAGCATTGCCAGCATAATCGGAAAGCCCCAGATTGGCGAGGTGACGATTTTATCAAGCTTATAGGTTTGGCGCAATTTATCACGGTCGCGAATGGTTACGACACCGCTCATAAGCTCATGGGCATTCTGATGGATATTCGCTACCAATTCATCGCGAAATTCTTCCGTTTGCAGGGAGCTGTATTTGGACCGGAGCGCTGAAAGCTGAGGCTCATTAATGACAATACGTTCGCTCAAGGTAGTTCAGCTCCCTTCGCTCGGACTTCTTCACTCGGTGAATAAGCTTCTCTAGAATACCGTCATCTCCGTCCAATAGACGTAAAGCGATCCAACGTGCAGGAAACTCATCACCAAGGAGTCGGCTAATCTCGGGTACCATCAAGGAAATTTTCGCTTCAATTGCTTCGTTATAATGAATTTGGACCGGAGTTGTCGCAGTCGTTTCCTTGGCTATCACCTCAATCATCTGCAACAGCTCAGGGATTCCTTCTTTGCGCATGGCTGAGATTTTAACCACGGGAACACCGAGCTTTTTCGAAAGTAGCGGAGCATTAATAGCAATACCGAGCTTTCTCGCCTCATCGATCAGGTTAATGCAGACCACGACTTTCGTTGTCATCTCCAATACCTGTAGCACCAAATTCATATGTCGCTCAAGTGATGTAGCGTCCACCACGACGACTGTAACATCCGGCTTTTCCAGAATAACGTAATCACGAGCAACCTCTTCATCCTCTGAATTGGAAAAAAGCGAATAAGTTCCGGGAAGATCGATGACCACATAAGAGTCCCCACCATGTTCAAAGGTACTCTCGGCTTTAGCAACCGTTTTGCCCGCCCAATTGCCGGTATGCTGCCGAAGTCCAGTGAGCATATTGAACAGAGTGCTTTTGCCTGTATTGGGATTGCCCGCTAATGCGACACGATAAGTATTCATTGTTCATCCCCCTTAACAATTTGACCAAAAATTCGGTCTGTTTCCTCTTTACGCAGGGCGATGGTCATGAAATTGATTCGGTAGGCTACCGGGTCACCCAAAGGACTCCTCTGAAGAACTTCGATAACAGCTCCGGGAACCAACCCGAGATCGAGCAGCCTTCTCCGCAGCACGCCTTCAACCGTCATCCCGTCGACCTGAAAATACTGTCCTGTTTTGGCTTCAGCTAATCGAACCGAAGAGGCTATTTGCACATCCATCATTCCTTTCATAATTCTATTTTTAGAGTAACATTCTTTTTAGGGAGATGCAATATTAGCTTCAATTTCATCTAATTCTAAATCATTTATAATTCTTTGAGTAAGGAGATAAAACTTTACCGCCCTTTTTATAAACATCACATTTTTGTTCAATAGGTCATGTCTTTTGTCCGTTAAAAAGGGAGGATATGAAATTGACATCAACTTTTTGTGTAACTATAATAG
>JAIMBU010000302.1 GCA_023511325.1 Gorillibacterium sp. | reverse complement strand
GGTCACTTGTCTTTACCGCTTCTTCGCTTGACAAGTCCCCGGGTACCATCTCAAAAAGACAACTCGGAATCCATCCCCTACGCTTAGAGTTGGAAGACTTCACAATGGATAGATTAGCAGCTATGCTTGATCTATACAGCTATGAGAGCTATTCTCACTTGACTTTTAGGTTGAAAAGTTGGACAAAGCACTTTATTATAGGGATAGAGAATATGTTTTGGTTACATATGCACGGTCTATTCACCGGCGCAAATCGAATTGGGGAGGTCATTTTATGCCAAAGTATACGATTGTTGATAAAGAAACCTGTATTGCTTGCGGTGCTTGCGGAGCAACAGCGCCCGATATTTACGATTATGATGATGATGGTCTCGCAGAAGTGATCTATGATGGAGACGGCAATAAAGGAATAACTTCAATTCCTGAGAATCTTCATGATGATTTACAGGATGCACAGGATGGCTGTCCTACTGACTCTATTAAAGTAGCGGATACTCCTTTTAATAAATAGGAGATCGAAGTATTTATACAATAGATGGATCAACCTCCGAGCTACCGCTGCCGGGGGTTTTTCTTTTGATAGCTTACCTCCTTTATCCCACTTTTTGCTGAGACTTGCAAAAAAGAGTGGAAAAGCGCTTTCCTCATTCCGATAACTAAGATAGACGGAGGAGTGATAGCGTGCAAGAGGACCCTCAATACCTGAAGAATTTTGTCAAAGAGCATCCCGATAACAAAATGGGCTGGTATCTTCTCGGCCGCCATTATGATGAGATCGGACAAACAGAGAAATCGCTTTTTTGCTACGCAAAAGCGGGTGAAATATTCGAGGCATTCGAACATAAGAAGCTTCCAGTCGGTATTAAGGAGGCAGCCAAGCAGGTTCAGCTGGTTCAGGATGCGAATCAAATCAAGGGTGATGCGGATCCAGTTGAGGAAGCGGTAATTCGTACAAAGAGTCTTAAAAATAAGACTACTCATCCATATCCGCTAGTTAATAACAATCAAAGACGTAATAAGCTTCGTCTTATAGCCATCCTGTTGCTTTTATTAGCTGGAATCATCTATTCACCGGCAAGCGAAGATCAGGATCTTAAGCAGGTTAACGATAGCTTGCAGACACAATCAAGCGAACCTACCCCGAAGGTGGTACCGAACCTCATTGAGGAGCAGAACGGTGGAGAATTAGCACAGCAGCAGTTGCAACGTGTTGTATTCGTGGCTGCAGGAAGCGGAACTGAGCTTTTGCAGAAGGCAGCAGGAGCTGTGGCACTTTCAACTGCTCATGAAAGCAGCAGCACGGTTCTAGCGCAAGGGTACTCTTCATCCGATAACAAGTGGACGGCTTGGACGAAGGAGCCAAGGATCCTATTTTCTGTGGAAGACGGGGGGCAGTCTGGGAAGGTGACTCTCCAGCAATATGATAAAGAAGCCTGTGGCTGTGAACCTGCAGACGATACAGCAGTCGCTTCTGTAGTGAGGGAATGGCAATTCAAACAGGAGCAGGAAATTCTGCTGCGAAGTGCAATATCAGCCTATCAGCACAAGAATAATGCTATGCCGACAAGTCTTGAGGATTTAACCGGTAACTATCCGAACAATATCATTTCTGGTATTACCCAGGAAATGATTGAGGAATGGGAAACCCTACATAAAGGTGAGGCTGCTCAGAAGCCTACTGACCCTGCTGTAACTGGCACAGAGCCTGATTCTGGTGCCGAGAAGGCGGGAGGGGGTGCAAAGCAATCGCTTGGTTCTCTAGCGGGCTCAGGCAGTTCTCCGACCGAGTCTCCCTTAGCATCGGTATTAGAAATCATTGTCGACCAGCAGAAGCATCGATTGGCCATTGTCAGCGGGAAGGTTATTCTGCGTAGCTATCCTGTGGGTTTAGGTGGAGAGAGGACGCCTGAGGGTAATTACGTGGTTACTGAAAAGGTCAAGAATCCAAATGGCAAGACAACAGGACCATTTGGCAGTAGGGGAATGACACTTTCTGATACGCTCTATGCGATCCATGGTACGAACGACCCAGATTCCATGGATAAGGACTTATCACAAGGCTGTGTTCGCATGCTTCAGGGTGATCTGGAGGAACTGTATGATATGACTCCGCTCGGCACAAAGGTGACGATTGGCAGGGGATTGCTGCCAGAAGAAATTTATCGTGCAAAAAACCGGCTCCATCTACCCGCAAAAACGGATGAGACGAACCCGGCTAAAGTATACAGCTGGCTTGATTGAGATAAAACGCTGAGATGTGATGCATATTATACTTCGACAATATGATTATGTGCAGGAAGATTTAAGAGGTGAAAATAAGCAGAGCAACCATGAGCAAGACGAATGCAGCAGCAATAGAACATGTCCAAATAATTGCTTTTTTGTTGGCTTCCTGCTTCTTATGACGTTGTGCATAGCTTTCTTTCTTTTTCATAATAAGAGACACCGTCCTTAGGCTGCAATCTTTCTCCTATATTTTATCATAAAGAAAGCGTTTAAGTAGATGTTTTTTTAGTGTCAGCGGCTTTTCTTTTTGGCCGTAAAAGAATAAACTGTTTCGAGGGAGTAAAAAATCTCAGCACAAGAGCAGCGTAAAGCGAGGTGTCCATCGATTGCTTTATCAAAAAGTGGCTAAGCCCGTTTTATTCCATCTGGATCCAGAACAGGCGCATCATCTGACAATTGGCTGCCTACATAAGGCGGCGTCTATACCCGGAATGCTTTCTTTGTTTCAAGGATTGTACGGAGTGGCAGCTTGTCCTGAGCTTAACGTTTCTCTGTGGGGAATCGATTTTCCTAATCCCGTTGGACTTGCTGCAGGGTTAGATAAGAATGCTGATGCCGTTAAAGCGTTATCTGTCTTGGGCTTTGGATTTATCGAAGTTGGTACGGTAACACCGCAACCTCAATCAGGTAATGAATCTCCACGACTCTTTCGCTTGTCCGCGGACAAGGCATTAATCAATCGAATGGGTTTTAATAACAATGGAGCAGGACCGATGGCTGAGACTTTAGCTAAAGTTGGTAAGCGGAGTATTCCGATATGTGTGAATATCGGCAAGAATAAGGCGACGAACAACAAACAAGCGGCTGAGGATTATGTTTCTTGTATACGCACGCTCTATGCCCAAGCTGATTTGTTTGCCATCAATATCAGTTCTCCCAATACACCGGATTTGCAGAATCTTCAGCACGGTGAGGAACTGCGCAATCTGCTTACTGCTGTTATTTGCGAGATGGATCATCAAAAAAAGCTTGTATCTGGGAAGGCTAAACCTATTTTAGTGAAAATCTCTCCAGATCTGACCGATGCTGAGCTTGAAGCAATAGCGGAGAATGCGCTGATGAGCGGAGTCTCGGGAATTATTGCGGCCAATACGACCATCCTCAGAGATGGTTTGACTCACCCCAATGCCAAGGAAACTGGTGGTTTAAGCGGGCGCCCGCTGACGCTAAGATCCAATGAAATGGTACGTCGACTCTATAAGATTACGCAGGGACGTATTCCGATTATCGGGTCAGGTGGAATTTTCACCGCTGATGATGCCTATGAACGAATTCGATCAGGAGCTAACATGGTAGAGATTTTTACATCAGTGATCTATGAGGGACCCGAGATTACACGCAAAATTAATCAGGGAATTGTCCGTAGGATGCATTCAGACGGATTCACCAGCATTGCTCAGGCTGTTGGAACCGCGGAGTAGAGAGAACTTTGGAAGGAGAAGTGTCGGATGGATGGAAGGGATTGGAATAAATTTTTGCTCCCTTACGAACAAGCAGTTGAAGAACTTAAAGTGAAGTTCAAGCTGCTGCGCTCTGAACTCAAAAAGCGGGAGGAATATTCGCCGATCGAGTTCGTTACAGGCCGTGTTAAGCGTATTTCAAGTACGCTAGATAAAGCAAAGCGCCTGAGTGTTCCGATGGATCAACTAGAAACTGGGATTGAAGATATCGCCGGCATTCGCATCATGTGTCAATTCATGGAGGATATTCAGCGTATGGCGGATCTGATCCGCGCGCGCCAAGATATGAAGGTGCTTTATTACAAAGATTACATTACTCATCGGAAGGAAAGCGGGTATCGGAGCTATCATATGATTGTGGAATATCCGGTACAAACGGCTCTGGGGATGAAAAAAATCTTGGCGGAGATCCAAATCAGGACACTTGCAATGAATTTTTGGGCAACGATTGAGCATTCGCTTAATTACAAGTATAAGGGCGACTTGCCTGAAGATGTAAAGATGCGTCTCAGCAAAGCAGCTGAAGCGGCTTATCAGTTAGACAAAGAAATGGCCAGCATCCGCGATGATATTACGGAGAGCCAAAAGTTGTTTGAGGATCGTTCAAACTTGATCAGCTCCTTGATCAATCGAATTCAGGTGCTTTATTTTTATCGTCGAGTTCGCGAGGCTGCGCAATTCCAACTCCGGTTTAATGAGCTATGGGAGAATGAAGACATTTGGGGACTCAAGAGTCTCTCTGACGATATGGACAAAGCAATTGAGAAGTCGACTCGCTACGAAGGTAGACAGGAATAAGTAAACATGGAGGGGTGCATATTGGTCTACGATCCTTTATACATCGAATTCATTTACTATTTCAACGTCAAACGCGATTATTTTGAGTGTCATGAGGTGCTGGAGGAATTATGGCTTAGGGAAGGTAGAAGCTTGTTGTATCAGGGGCTGCTACAGGTGGCGGTGGGACTTTATCATCATCGCAATGACAATCTTGGCGGTGCCTTAAAGCTGTTTATCGGTGCACTAGAGAAGCTTGATTTGTATCCTCCAGATGCTCTTGGCATCGATCTTGACAAGTTGCGACAAGAAAGCCTTGTATATAGAGAGGGACTTACAGCAGCCATTTCTGCTGCTAGCCCGGTAAGTTATCCCTTCCACGATCTGAATATTGCTGTGGTCGATCCTTTGCTTGCGGAAGCCGTAGGGCTTCTGGTTGTTAATCCCCCGCATAAGCATTAACATTTGATTACCATCACGTATTTTTGATCAATACTCGTTATTATCTAATTCATTAAATTTTGATAGCTTTATGGACTCCGACTCCATACGCT
>JAIMBU010000301.1 GCA_023511325.1 Gorillibacterium sp. | reverse complement strand
CAACCACATCGCGCCGCCAGCTTCCCAGCGACCTTCCTTCACCCGCTCCTTGATCTTCGCAAAAATCTCTGGATAGTCTGCCTTAATATAAGCGTAGAGCTGCGGTTGGGTTTGGAGAAATACGTATTCAGGAAACTGCTCCATCAATTGTAGAACGGTTGAAAAAGAACGTGCAGCCTTCTCCCGAGTATGGGTCAGACGCCATAGCCAGGCCACATCAATATGGGTATGACCAATGGCTGTTACGGTTATTTCAGAGGTCTTATCCATCTCAGCAAGACTCTCTGCTAGCTCAGTTGCTGCTGCATGAACCGATGCGTAGAATAGATCCGAGCCAGGATGCGACCAATCGATCAGCATAAAGGCGTGGTTCAGTGCTTTCAGTAGCTTTTGTTTTTCAGGTCGATCCTCTGTTAGCACCTTGACTGTTCCAAGAACAGCACGTGCATTGAAATACAAATCATCAACTGCAGGATCAAGCCAGGCAAGCTCAGCACGTTTCAACTGATGCTCTTGCTCTGTTGGTATTCCACCGCCTTCTAATCCTGACCATAGCCGAAAGATCAATTCTACATCCGTTCCACTATATTCTGCTGGTAGAAAAGCTTCCTGATGATTGGAATCAACACCTTGAAAAGGAACGCCATTCACATATAAGAGTGACTCAAAGCCTGAATTGTTACCGCCACCGGTTTTACCAAAATCAAATAATCCAACGACCTTACGCTCCTTCCACTCCGCTGGAATAGAAATGCGTTTAGAGAGCCAAACATAGAGATCTCTACCCTTCCAGCGATCTCCCTGACGGATGACGTCTGTTCCCGTTAAGCTAGGTGCATGCTGGACCCCGTTCGCTTTCTCCTCATCGACTGCAAAAAACCATTCGTTCAATGCAATGGTTTCCCGATAACGGTAAGCAGATAGCTCATTAATTCGTCGTTCTAATTTTTGCTCAGTAAAAAACATAATAAGATCCTCCTCTAATAACACGTGTTATATAGTAATCAAGGGTAAATGCCATTGGCGCCAATGGCATTTATCGATGAAATATCAGAAAAGACAAGCAATCATTATATTTTCTGATATTTTGCTTTATACTCACCTTTTGTGCTTATCATAATAACCTTTTGAAGCGAACAACATCCGCCGTCTACCCAGCGGGATTAACTTGCTGCCCTTTACCCACTTTCGCCGGGAACCAAATCTGCGAGCAGCCAATATTTAGCTGCTTGGCGATTCTCCGCCCTCTGCTCAGCCTGAGCAAGCAATACTTCGATTGCTTTCTCCCCCATGCTTGCATAGGGAATTTCCATCGCACTCAGAGTGGGAAACAGATAGCGATTCGCTCGGTAAGTATTATCAGCGGACATGACATATAAATCCTTGCCAATCGTCAGCCCTCTTGCAGCAGCAGCTCGATATAAACCAACAGCCCCAAACATCCAGTTTGAGAGAAATACTGGAGGTTGCTCACTCGTGCAATAGGTTTCAAGCATCTGATTAGCACGATTATTCGCATGAGCGTCAAGGTCTGCTTTGTTCTTTACCTCTACTGTTTCTACGCATGGCGCAAATCCTGACAAAGAACAATACTCCTTGTAGGCCTGAAGGCGATCCTGCTCAGCCCAATTCATCAGAGAATTACCTCCACCAATTTGAACATAGATCGGTACGGACTTATGTGCTTTAGTCAAATAAGCTAGAGCCCGGTGAATACTGTCTCGGTAATTAGCTAGAATTGAGGTAACACCTGAATACTCCGCATACCCCTCCACTGACACATAGGGAATTCCGTGCTTCGCAATCGTATCCGCCCATTCCCGGTCACCATAATTGGTGTGGTCCAAACTGACAATACCGTCAATTCGGCGTTGCTGGTAAAGGTTGATCAAGCCCGAACGCGACTTCGACTGCGTACCTTGGCCATATAATAGAACCTGATAACCATTCTCCGCACATGCACGTTGCATACCTTCCAAAAGCTGCAGAAAAAGCGGATTGGTCGTATCACCAAATGCAGCTAGGCAGTGGCTTATGCCCGTCTTCATACCGCGTGCTTGCGCATCTACATGATAATCCAGCTCACGCATGGCTGTGAGTACAGCCTCACGCGTTTCTTGGCTCATCCCAATTCCCACGGTTCCATTCAGGACTGCGGATACTACGCTGCGAGATACGCCTGCTAGCTTAGCTACATCAAAGCTAGTCACTCTTTTTTTCACCAAAATCAACACCTCACAAAACCCATGATAACACGTGTTATATGAATTTGCCAAGGCACAATTTAGATAAGTTACTATTGCTTAAAATCAACCAGCATTTCGGCGATAAGTTTCTTTAGGTCATCACTCTTGGCAGGTTGCCCAAGTCCGTTATTGAGCATTTGCAGCAAATTGGCCAAATCGCGAAGCTTTGCTTCCTCCTCCCAATTCTCAGAAAGCAAGGAAGCCGCATTCTTGTTGTAAGCTTCGACAAAACAGCTTTTTAAGGAGTCAGGGAACAACTCCTTGTAACGAAAAAGCTGACCAACATCAGCGATTGGATGCCCTGCCATGGCAAATTCCCAGTCGATGACAGCGTTGATTGTTCCTTTATGTATAATCAGATTCGTTGGACGAAAATCACCGTGAATCAACGATATGGTTCGTTCCATCCCCTCCAAGAGCTCACTTTTCTGTGTAACAAGACGCGCCATTCTCTTGGAGAGTTCCGCTCCCAGTTCCATACGAGCATGTGGACCAAGAAACATCTCATACCAAAGTTTCAGGGGAGGAAGCTCTTGGTCAATCATTAACTGCTCATTCAAAAAACCTTGGCGCTCATATCGATGGTTGTGAATGACTGCTAGGATTTCCCCCAGCTCGCGAACAAGCGCTTTATCGGGAACGTAACCTTCCAATAACAGACTTAACAGCGTTTTGCCTTCTGCATAATCGTATAAGGCATAGGTTTGATTATCCGTAATTGCATCCTGCCCGATAAAAAGCAGCCGTTGCATAGGCACGGAGTTGCCAAGCACGCGACGAAGCGCCGATTCTTTGCGCCAACTTTCATCCCCAGGTGAAAACAGTCGCAAAAGGTATGTTTGCCCTGTAAGCGTTGTTACCTGATAATTGGTATTTCGCTTCCCCTCCATAAGCGGAGAAAGCTTTATTACCCTCGCTGTCGAATCCAACCAGCGGAGCAAGAGTTCAGCTTCTGCCTCAGTCAATGCTCGAAATGGAATGGAGCGTTCCCACTGATCATCCATCGACGTTTCCCTCTTTTCGGCAAACTTCCAAGCTTGTGCTACCCTATCGTTTACGTATTGCTCACCACAGTACTAGGACTGCGCTCAAGCGTAATCCACACCAAACCACCAGCCATAAATGCTGCTCCAACAACCTGCCATATGTTCACACTTTCCTTAAAGAACATATATCCCATCAGAACAGCAAATGCTGAAACCGTATAGCGAAAAAAGTTAGAGCGAGTTGTTCCTACACGATACATACAGGCATTCCATACAACAAAAGCAACCACCGTACTTAAGATGATATTGTAACCTAACACCAAATAGTCAGTCGTACCTAGGCTCGCCCAAGCTACTTTACCCCATGAGGATAAGGTTAGCGGAAACATGAATAGGGAGCCAAAGAAAATGTACCAGGTACTTATGCGCAGGGAGGAATACGTTTTCATAAGTGGCATACATACCAGATTGTACAACGCTCCGATTAAGCTTGCTCCAAGCGCGATAAGATTGCCTGTCATATGCCGAGAGGACCATTCAAAGCCCGCTCCGCCGCTAATGATCAGATAAACTCCAATCATTGCAATAGCTCCCCCAGTTAGAAGTCTTGCCGTTACCTTCTCCTTGGTAATGAAGGGGGCAAATAAAGCGGTGAAAATGGGCCACGGTGCTACATTAAGTAAGGAGGCATTAGCTAACGTCGTATACTGAATGGAGTACAATACCATGATCTCCAGCATCGTTATGCCAAAAAAACCGATAACCATTAACTTGAGCAGTACACCAATGGGCAATCCCACGCTTTTCTCCTTCAGCTTCAGCAAGAGGAAAAAGAATGGAACAGCCAGAAAAAATCTTAAAAAAGCCAAAAGTACAGGATCAAATACATCCATTGCCATGCGTGAGAAGCCAAAATTGAGGCCCCAAATGGCAGCAACCATAACTAAACCCGCGTAATACAATCCCTTGTTCTTCAATATGCTCTCCCTCTTTACTCCTAGTCTCGCCCTATTATATATCGATTTCCTCCTTAGGGATATCTATAATCTTATCGCCTAGAGGTTACCCTCGATCTTGTCTCGTAAAAACCTTTCGTTAAGCCCCTTTTTATAAAATTCAAAGTGAACCCCCGTTTGTGCTTGAATTCGATCAATAACCTGGCCAATATGATATCCGGCATGCTCTACCAAATGACTTAATTCATGAATATGCTCAACTGTAAACGTAAGCTCTTCATTCAGATAGCGATTCATGATCGACCTCCATGCGTCCAGCTCAATCTCCATACGATGTAATACTTGCTCAGGTGTTAGCTCTAAATTCGGAAAATAAAGTTCAAACCCTTCCTTCAATAGCTCCTGCTGATTAGTTAAGCGCAAGCTACTTCGGTTGATGTGCTCACAGACATGAAGCATAATTCCCCCAATAGAGTTGCTGTTCGGGTATGCCTCATGCCATAACTGTTCCTGTTTTAGCGGTACGATAGCATATTTAAGCTTATTCAAATACAGATCACACAAGCGGTGGAGCGTAATCTTCAAGAAAACCTCAGTAAATGTATCATTGATCATTCAAATCATCTCCTTGGATAAGTGTTCTTGCCGCCAAATAGAAAACACGATCAAGCCTTAGGCTAAATCGTGTCGTCGACCGATATGCTTAGTATAACAAGCCACATCATTACTTTAAAGTAACAATTCTTAGCTTTTGCTGCTGCAACGCTTCGATAATCTGCGGTAATACGTCTAGCGTTTCCTTGGATTCATGCAGGAGAATGATAGCTCCAGATGAATCGGCTGGATTTATATGTTCCATAATTTCATCCTGACTCTTTGCCTTCCAGTCTT
>JAIMBU010000300.1 GCA_023511325.1 Gorillibacterium sp. | reverse complement strand
CCCAGGTTCCTGCTATCCTGAAAGAAGGATCTGCTGCACGTTTGAGTTCAAGCTCATTACGATACCTCGTACCGCTGCCCGCCGAAACCCAGCTTTCTGGTGCTCTCCACGTATTCATCCAGCCGCCTTGCCCCTCATCACTCCGAACAAGCGTCAACAGCTGGTTCCCTGCTCTGGGCTCTAAATCATGATGCTGATTTAAAAGCTCAAGCGATATTCTTGCAACCTGTTCCAGCGCCGTTGTTAAAAAACGGACTTGGTCTGCATTTAAAAACCAAGCAACGTAGCCAGGCTCATAGAAGCGAAACACCGGCCACTGATTGGCCCCCCGATATTTCAGACCCAATTCCTTGATCTCATCTAAATCTGCTTTATTCAGATCCTTGCGATCTTCAAAATTAACTGAAAGGCATTTTTGGACAGCAAGTAAATCCATTGAAGCAATATCCTCATCGCGCAAACGCCTGTAGCTATTCCAGCCTTCCGTGCCCGGATAAAGATTCATCCCAAATGCCTCTCCACCCGCTCCCATCGTGCAGCAGTATCCAATTTCGCCATTCTCCGGATTCTGGACCCCGACGATATCCCTATCAGACAACCATTCCCAGGGCTTGGTCTTCTTGAAGTTGTCAGCAGCCTTGTATAAGCGCAATTGCTCTTCTTTTGATGGTTCTCTGGTTATCCTATCCATTCCTATTACTCCTCTCCAGTTACGATTCACCCTTACTACATACTTTCAATATAGCATGAAATCCCCCTTTTTTCGCTTTTTTCGCCTACATAGAGATTAGGGCATCCGTACCAGCCATGTGATCTTCCTAGCTAGTTGCCGCCAAACGGAGATGATGCCATAATGAAGCTTCGATGATTTTCTTATTGCGGAAGGATGGACCCCTTGCAGCTATTTAAAAAGGTATATATTGAAATCACCAATGTATGTAATCTTTCCTGTTCCTTTTGTCCAGGTACGACGCGACCCCATACTTTTATGGATACCGCTACATTCGGCCTGATCCTTTCCAAGCTTACGGGCAAGACAAACTCACTTTATTTTCATATTATGGGCGAGCCCTTGCTGCATCCCAAGCTGGATATCCTGCTTGATATGGCATATGAGGCGGGGTTCTCTGTCAATATCACGACAAATGGCACGCTGATCGACAGAATAGGAGAGCGGCTTCTTGCCAAGCCCGCCTTACGCCAAATTAACTTCTCGCTCCATAGCCGGACGGAGAGCGAGAATTTTGAGCAATACGTGGAGCGGATTTTCACCTTCATCCGGCAGGCGCAGCAGCTACGTCAGCTCTATATTAGCTTGAGGCTGTGGAATTTGAGTGAGGATTTACATAATCCGGACAATCAATGGATTTTAGCTCATATCGCTGCAACCTATGCGCTTGATCGGAGGATATTGGAGGATTGGGATGGCAGGAGTGGCATTCTGCTGTCACCAAACGTTTACTTAAACCAAGCAACGGTGTTTGAATGGCCTGACATTCGTCGAACAGAGGAATATGGCAGCGTTGGCTTTTGCCGTGGCGGACTACGTGATCACTTGGGTATTCTTAGCGATGGGACTGTTGTCCCCTGCTGCCTAGATGGAGAAGGAGTGGTCAATCTCGGGAATCTGATCACGCAGCCTTTTGCCGAAATTATCGAGTCCCCGCGGGCACTAGCTATCATCGATGGCTTCTCCAGGCGGGAGCTTGCTGAGGAGTTATGCCGCAAATGTGGGTATCGGCAGCGTTTCGAATAGTTGTTTTCATCCTCACTGCTACTCCTACATATACTGTTACTATCAACAGCTCAAAGGGGGTATGTCCATGGCAGAGCCTCTCTTTACCGTCTCCCGGGAAGACTGGTCGCTTCACCGCAAAGGTTTTCAGGACCAGAACCGCCACCAGGAAAAAGTACGTGAAGCCGTCAAACAGAACCTCCCTGACCTCATCACAGATGAAAGCATCATTATGCAGAACGGCAAACAAATCCTGAAGATCCCCATCAAGAGCTTGGACGAATATCGCTTTCGCTACAACTACCGCAAATCCAAGCAGGTTGGGCAAGGTGACGGAGACTCTCAAGTAGGAGATGTGCTAGGGAGCGATCCACAACCGGGCGCAGGCCCAGGTAAAGGCCAGACTGCCGGAGATCAGCCCGGTGAGGATTACTATGATACGGAGATCAGTCTGGACGAAGTGGAAGCCATGCTGTTTGAGGAACTAGAGCTACCCGATCTGAAGGAAAAAGAAAAGCAGCAGATGGAAGCAACAGATGTCGTCTTCCGTGACGTTCGCAAAAAAGGTCTGATGTCCAACATCGATAAGAAGCGAACGATTCTCCAAAACCTGAAGCGTAACGCAGGCAGCGGCAACCCAGGAATACACAATATTTCTCCAGATGACCTCAGGTACAAGACATGGGAAGAGGTGCTAAAGCCGCAGTCGAGTGCAGCCATAATCGCGATGATGGATACTTCAGGTTCCATGGGCAGTTTCGAAAAGTATGTGGCTCGCAGCTTTTTTCACTGGATGACTCGTTTTCTTCGCACCAAATACGAGCATGTCGAGATTGTCTTTATTGCTCACCATACCGAGGCCAAGGAGGTTACTGAGGAGGAGTTCTTCACCAAAGGCGAAAGTGGCGGAACCATCTGTTCCTCCGCCTACCAAAAAGCACTGGAAGTTATTGATGCGCGTTTTCCTACCTCCATGTATAACCTGTACCCCTTTCATTTCTCAGATGGCGATAACTTAAGCTCTGACAATGATCGCTGTGTGCGTCTGATCGGTGAGTTACTGGAGAAGTGCAACATGTTTGGCTATGGTGAGGTCAATCAATACAATCGCAGCAGCACGCTGATGACGGCGTATAAGCAGATCAAACATCCCAAATTTCAGTATTCCATCATCAAGGAAAAGGGCGAGGTCTACCAAGCACTTAAGACGTTTTTCTCAGTAAAAAAACAGGCTTGATTTTATATTTCACCATAGACTTACCTCTACATCTTACCAAGGTTGAATCAGAGTTCAGCTTATAACCATTATGTGATTTCTGAACGTACACAAACGTACACAAATAGAACGCCTACTCCAATTATAGAAACCGGAGTGGGCGTTCTTATGCCTAACGAGCCTATTCTTTGCCGTCCTTTTCTGGGGAGCCAGGTAGTTCTTCTTGGTTTGCAAAATCATCTTCCTTTGGAGATTCTTCTTCGGTTGCAGCCTCTTCGGTATAAATATCTTCAAGCCCTGCTTGCTGATAGGTCAAACCTGTGTAGGCAAAGGGAGCCGCATTCATCTGTTCGAATTCCGCCTTTAATCCTTCCCAAACTGCTTCTTGATCCGCCTTCAAATGAAACAACCTCCCTTACTAGAGTGTGAAGCACATGTCTATATTACCCTGCAAAGGTAAAATTAACTCACTCCTATCAGACCATTGTGAAAGCCTTCATTCAAATGAAGACAGAAAAACAACCGATCCACTGTTATTTTATATTGTTCAAACGTATTGATTCTGCATGATGATCGATTTTATTCGATCAAGCTAGCGGAACGGATTCAGATGCCACTTGTTGAGAAAACATCACCCATTTGAGTCATCATTTAGACTCAGAATCGGAGTTACGGTAACCTGCATGTAACCGGACTGAGGAGACCTTATTCTCCAGATTCATCAGGTTTCACCACACTTTCGGACTCCAATGCCGCTATTTGCTCAAATCCACAGTACATAGGTGCAGCTTAAGGATAATAAGGGCTATACAGTCCGAAAGCCTGAGTTAACGAGCCAAAAGGCAAAAATAGCTGCATTACAGTCCGCAACGCTCAAAAAACGATACTTCTATACTTTCACGCATGCCTTACGTTTTTAATGCAATCCTTTTATTACAACCCTACTGACTCTGAATCTTTTATTGACCTTCTTTGCATCATTCAGCAGCTTTATTGGGCAGATAGCGGAACCTGAGTCCACCTACATTTTCCTTCTACATAGTCAGCGTAACTTGGTGAGGTCAGTGTGTCTTGGTGAGGTCAGCGTAACTTGGTGAGTTTTGAGAACTCGCTTATTTAAAAAAACAAACCGGATTAGTACTCCGGTTTGTATGAGAAACTATGCAAAACAAGCGTTCTACCCTTGTAAAACAATGAAATGTGATCGTTGGCTTAAAAGCATGTTTTACAAGCATGCGAAACAAGCATTTACCCATGTGAAACAATGAAATACAAGCGGTGGTTTAAAAAGCACATTTTAAAAGTATGCGATACAAGCGTTATTTGTATATGAGAAGTATGAGAAGTATGGTGAAAATCGGACAGAACGGTCGGAGTAGGGTGGAGAAATGAAGTGTTCGCCTTTGTTTTCGGGGGACATCCATTAAATTCCCTCTCTAATAAGGCCCCCGAAAACAACAGCGATCGGAACCCTACTCCAGACCGTACAGTCCGAACTTTTTCACCACGCTTTTTGCTATGCTTTTTGCGATGTTTTTCACCACGCTTTTGCTATGCTTTTCATCATACTTTTGCGATGCTTTTTCGTCATGCCTTTCAAACCTCGGCTTGTTAAACGGAGAATTTCTCCATCTCTCCGGATAGCTCCTCAGCCATCAACGCGATCTCCCGAGAAGCACTAGCCAACATCTCCATGGAGGCCATCTGCTGCTCTGCTGAAGCAGCAATCTGCTCCATGCTAGCTGCGGACTGCTGCGAGGCTGCTGCTAAGTTCTGTGAACGTCCAGAGATATCACGGGAAGCCTCACTCAAGCTTTCCAGAGATGCGGTCACCTGATTAGAATTATGAACAATTTCATCGGATGAAGTGTAAATAAGGTCGAAGGTTGCATCCGTACTGCTAAGCCCCTCTGCTTGCTCCGCTGCAATAACGCGAGCCTTCTTAATGTGCTCGACAACAAGGCTTGTCCGGCTTGTTGTGTTATGAATATGCCCACTAATCTCTTCCGTTGCTCTAGCCGAATTCTCCGCTAGCTTACGAATTTCTTGCGCCACAACCGCAAAGCCACGACCTGACTCTCCAGCCCGTGCAGCCTCGATCGCAGCATTAAGCGACAGCAGGTGGGTCTGATC
>JAIMBU010000299.1 GCA_023511325.1 Gorillibacterium sp. | reverse complement strand
AGATAACAGAGTATATCTATACAGGGAGGACGTGGCAGGATTGAACGCACAGACTACGGTCGTACAGGAAATAAAGGTCAGTAACTCGTTTGTGAAAAAATATCGGGGATACTTTTGGGGTATGATTTTCTTGCTTCCGGCATTAATCATCTTTGGCTTATTTCTTTGGACACCGATTGTTAAAGGGATTGTGTACAGCTTCTTAAACGTGGATTTCATCAACGGCAATAAATTCGTCGGATTGACCAATTATCGTGAGGTTCTGGCTGGCAGTGACATGCTCACAGCGGTTCGAAACACACTCTATTATATGTTTCTTGGAGTGTTGATCGGGTTTTGGATACCGAGTGTTGTTGCCATTGCCATCTCAGAGCTGCGGAGGTTTCAGGGTGCTATGCGCCTGATTATTTATCTGCCTAATATTGTGCCGGCTGTTGTCCTCTATGGGATGTGGATGTGGCTGTATGATCCGATCGGTCCATTTAACCAGATGCTGTCATGGTTCGGGGCTACGAGTGTGCCATGGCTGACGGATAAAAGCTGGGCCATGCTGTCGATTGTGTTGGCGGAGACCTGGCAGGGGTTTGGGGCGACAACCTTGATCTATTTGGCAGCGGTAGTCGGCATTCCCAAGGATTTGTACGAGGCTGCCGAAATAGATGGGGCAGGTGTATTCCAGCGCATCCGCCATATCACCATTCCCGGTATTCGGCATATTTATGTGCTCATGTTTATTATGCAGTTGATCGGGGTGTCGCAAGGCTTTCAATCGCAAATGGCGATGACTGGCGGAGGGCCGAACAATGCAACGCTGACCTATATGTATCAAATCATCAATCAGGCTTTTTCTTATTATGATTACGGAAAAGCTTCGGCTATGGGCGTGCTCATGTTTATCGTACTTACAACTCTATCCATTGTTCTCTATTATCTCCAGGGAAGGGGGAAGAAAGCATGAGCAAGCTCGACCGCGAAAGAAGCATTATGTCATCTTTCGACCTTAAAAAGAAATCCACTCTGATCGGTTACGGTATTATGCTCCTAGCGCTTCTTATCCTTACGTTTACGATGCTGTATCCGTTTGGCACAACGATATTCAATTCACTCAAAAGCAAAAAGGAGATTTTTACCTTTCCCCCTACTTATTTCCCCCATCATCTGGTATGGGGCAATTATAAAGAAGGCTTCCGTTATGTTCATGTGGTACGAGCATTTTGGAATACGCTGGTACTGTTTGCGGGAAATGCAATTATTCCATTGAATGTTGTCGCTTTGGCAGCTTTTAGTCTTTCCCATATGAAGCTACCGTTTCGTAAGGGCATCACGATCTTTTTTATGAGTACGCTGATGATTCCGAGCGCGACCTATTTGATTCCGAGCTTCTTGAACCTGCAGAGCCTTGGACTGCTTGATTCCTATTGGGCCTTATGGCTGCCAGCAGGTGCGAATGCCTTCAATATCCTGTTGCTAAAAAGCTTCTTTGATGGTCTTCACAAGGAGATGTTCGAAGCGGCGCGCATCGACGGTGCATCTGAGCTCCGATGTTTTTTTCGAATAGCTGTGCCACTCTCGCTTCCGGTTTTTTCAACGCTGCTGATTTTCGCTTTTACTTCGACTTGGAACGACTGGTATTGGCCATCTCTGGTACTGACGACGAGGGAGAAATTTCCGATCGCTTCGGTGGTCTATTATGACATTGTAAAATCGGTTAATCTTACCTGGAATGTGAAGTTCAGTGTGTTGACCGCTGTAATGATTCCTCCGCTTGCTTTCTTCATGATTTTCCAAAAAAATATTATGCACGGCCTTAATCTTTCGGGAATCAAAGAATAAGCCCGGTGAAAACGTCATCATTAACGATGGATGTATCATCGAATAGAACAATTCGTTTCGATATACTGGGGCTGTAATACACCATTCAAATAGAAGGAAGGGGCAGTACAAGTGAAACACAAGAAGAGCAAGACTGCTGCAATTTCGATTGCCGCACTGATGCTGATTACAACAGCATGTGGAGGCACCAAAGACAATGCGAGCAGCACCGGAGGCACTGCACCGGCCAAGTCGGAGGCGCCGCCCGTTACCATTTCCGTTCAGTATGCGAAGGCAGATAATCCAGTCGTCCTTGCTATGATGGATGAGCAAGTAAAAAGCTTTCAAGAAAAGTATCCAAATGTAATAGTTAAAAAGGACACCTGGCAGTATTCGCCAACTGAGATTGGCATCAAGATGGCGGCACATCAGGCTCCTTCGACTTATGGCACGTGGGCAACCGAGGGGAAAACACTAGTCGGGCGTAATTGGGCAGCCGACCTGACCGAATTCATGAACAATTATCCTCATGCCGCTGAATTCAATGAAGCGCTAATCGCGCCGTTCATGATTGACAATAAGCAGTATGCGATTCCAGAGAGCGGATATGTGCTTCCCGTAACGATCAATAAAAAACTGTTCGCCGACAAGAACGTGCCATTGCCGACTCCGGACTGGACCTGGGACGATTTCTACGCAGCCGCCAAAGCGACTGCTGATCCGGCCAAAGGCATCGCTGGTTTTGCTATTATGGCCAAGGGCAATGAAGGCGGCTGGAACTGGACAAACTTCCTGTATCAAGCTGGCGGCACCGCACAAACAGTAGCAGATGGGAAGGTGGTTTCCTCCTTTAACTCCGAGGCTGGGGTGAAAGCAATGGAGTTTCTGCGGAAGCTGAGATGGGAAGGGAATGCGCTCCCGCAGAACTGGGCGCTTAATTATGGGGATACGACCAACCTATTCAAGCAAGGACGAGCGGCCATGATCTTGATCAATGATATCGAAGATGCGGTGAATACCGGTGGAATGGATAAGGATGACTTGCTGGTGCTGCCTATGCCCTCGATGGAAAAGGGCGGCGAGCATATCGGTGTAATGGGCGGCCAATTCTCCATTATTAATCCGGAAGAGCCTTTGGACGTGCAGCAAGCGGCATTTAATTACCGGACGTTCTCTTTATTTCAGGACACCGGCTTGGAGCTGACCCGAAATGATCTGAAGGATAAGCAATCGAAGGGGCAAGTGAAGATGCCTGACTTGACGCCTTACTATAAACCTGATTCTGAATACGGCAAGAAAGCCCAGGCCGTTCTGGACGAGTTTAAGGATACGGTATTCCAAGTGGATCCTGAAGTGTCCAAGCTGATGGTAGGCGTTCCGGAACCTGCATACAATGGGCAAGATTATTATGCAGCATTGACCAATGTCATGCAGCAAGTGCTATCCGAGAAGGATACGGACATCAAAGTTTTGCTCGATGCTGCAGCGAAAAAATTTGATGCTGAGGTGCTCTCCAAGGTCAAAGTAGAGTAGGCATAATGATGAGCGGGAGGACAACTGTCTTCCCGCTTTTTTCAATCGCAATATTAGCAATACTAACTGCAAGATTTAATAATTGTAATTATTCCTAAAACAGAACGCGATTATGAAATGACAAAATGCTTTATTCTAAATGATATTGGATTTGATTTTTGGGGAATGTCTTGGGATAGAGCGATGTCTTTGGCAAACTATAATGAAGAAAATACATCTGTTATTGCTGATGCAAAAATTATATATTATGCTTCTGCTGAAGATTTAGAAAAATTTACACAACTGCGAACAATTGGCGATACAATCAGTCCAAACTTTTATGGGAATATTTATGTTGATGAGAGTAAATATAAAAGGTACAATATTTGGATATTACAAACTATTTTTTGATGGTATGCATTACTACTTAAAAGAAATGTTTGTTTCAACTGATTTGCAAGGGAGGGGGAAGCGTGCTAGTGCAGAGTCAATTTGTCCTTCAGATAATTGAGGGTCAGGTCCTACCATGAGTCATCAGTTAAGAGAGTATCCAAACGGAACAAAAATATAAATAAAAATTATTCCATAAAGGTGGTAAGTTTTTATGAAATCAATAAATGAGTTGACTCAAGATAGCTCTTCCTACAAACTATTGACAGAATGGGAAAAAGAAGCGTCAAACCAAGTAAAGATACTATCTCCAAACCTAAATAATAGGGATAGCATCTTACTGGACTTACAGATGACAACTAAATCATTACTCGGAACAGTATCCTATAACACAGGAGGTATTCTTGTGGATAATGGATGGCTAAGAATCCTTGGTTCAGGAAACTCCCAATTAAATAGAGACATTGTTACTTGGAACTTATTTAAGAATGGTAAATGCTCAAGACAGCCTGAAGCTATAATTGTTGCGGATGATATACTGGGTGGATTCTTTGCACTAAATGGAGGAGCCTTTCCAGGGAACACAGGTGAGGTTTATTATCTAGCACCGGATACTTTAGAATGGGAATCACTTGAAATGAAATATTCAGAGTTTATCAATTGGGCATTCTTTGGGGATATCGAACAATTCTATGAATCATTTCGATGGAGTAGCTGGAAAAACGATATTCTTAATGTAAACAGTGAACAAGGGGTGCTTGTCTATCCTTTCCTGTGGGCAGAAGGGGAAGAACTAGAAAAACGTTCGCGTTCTATTGTTCCAATTGAGGAACTGTGGAACTCGAACAATGAACATCGAGAAAAGTTTGGAATTATTTAAATTTATGTGAAACTTGAATGGCTCTATGCCCTTCAAGGTTTTTTTATTGTGGGGGAGGGTATCTTTAGAGTTGAGTCAGTACCGAATGAGAAAAGACTGCTCCAAAATTCGTAGTGGTAGATAGAAGGGGAGTTCATACTTTTCACACAAATCAAACACAATTTCCAAAATTACGACCCGCATGAAGTCCCATGACAGCACCAGCATGATTATCTAAATGAGTTACGTCGATCTCCATAGATATTGCTTTTTGAATTTGCATTTCCAACTCCATAGGAGGCCACAAGCGGGTCTAGAATATAGCCGCATATTTCAAAATCTAATGTTGGCTTTTGATGCTCATAATTTGATGGGTTTCATAGATATAGTGAATGCTCATGAGAATTGTTTTGTTAAATTACTAAAAGACAATGGCATCGATATTGTTAATTATCGAAGCATGAATGAATTCTTAAATAAACTTGACTAATAAGCATAATAGGCATATTACAAAACG
>JAIMBU010000298.1 GCA_023511325.1 Gorillibacterium sp. | reverse complement strand
CATTGCTTTAAAACAGACATCAGCCGGCTTAAGTGAGCAATTGAGTAAAAGCTCTGGGGGTGTTACTGCATTAAATCAAGCTTTTGCCTCGACCAATGAGAAGCTGACAAAAATCACTGAAGGACTGGAACAAATTCGCACAGGCCAGAGCAAGCTGCAGCAGGGTGTGGAGAAGCTAGAAGCAGGTGCAGGCAATCTGGAGGCCGGGATTGCTGGGAGCAGCGTTGGGCAGAAGCAAGTCCTCGCAGGATTGCCCCAAATGTCTAGCGGATTAAGCGATATTCAGCAGGGTCAAATTGAGTTGAATAATGGGCTCAACACCCTAGAGACCAATTTCGGTCAGCTTCAAGCAGGCTTGGGTGATAGCGTTAGCGGGCTGACACAGGTATCCGCAGGTCTAGCGGGTACGGAGAACTATCTGAGTGAGATCGCAACTACTCAATCAGCGGACAGCTTCTTTATTCCCGAGGAGGTTCGGACGGGAGCAGAATTCGCCGAGTCATTGAATCAATATATGTCTAAAGATAGGAATATGACCAAATGGACGATTATTCTAGCGGTTGACCCTTATTCGAATGAAGCCATAACCATTATGAACGAGATTAAGGAAAGGTATAGCGAGCTTGTTAAGGGCACTGAGTTTGAGCATGCGCCTTACGGGGTCGCAGGAACAGCATCACAGAACAGTGATTTGAATACAATGAGCACAGGTGATTTTGCGAAAACAGCAATCATCATGCTCGCAGGTATTCTAATCGTACTTTTTGTGATCATCCGATCATTTTGGATTCCGGTTTCAATTATTGCCTCACTTCTGCTTGCTTACTATACTTCCTTGTCCATGACAGAGCTTATCTTCCGAACATTTACCAAGCATAGTGAGCTCACCTGGACCACGCCGTTCTTCTCCTTCATCATGATTGTGGCGTTGGGTGTGGACTATAGTATTTTCCTGATGATGCGCTATCGCGAGCATCAGGCAGAGGGTCCTCGCCAGGCGATTCAAGCAGCCATGAAGCATACAGGCGCCGTCATTGTGTCTGCCGTCTTGATTCTATCAGGGACGTTCGCCGCTATGTATCCTTCCGGTTTGTTAACCTTGACGCAGCTAGCTACTGTTGTCATCATCGCTTTGCTTTTACTTATGCTGGTTTATCTGCCTTTGTTTCTACCCGCTTTGATTACGATCATCTATAGGAAAAAGGCGTAGATAGAACGGATGATGTATGGAGAATATCAACGATAGCAGGATCATCGCATGTGATGATCCTGCTATCGTTGCCTGCGTCGTTAATCAATATCATTTTACATATAAGTCCGGAAAATAAAGATTGGCGGAGGCGGCGGTTGGTACTATACTAAACAAAATATGTCCGAGTGGATAACCGCGAAGAGGATGCAAACCTATATAGAGAGAGGATGAAGCTCGTATGGTTTTTACCCCCAGTCAATTACAAGACTATCTCACCAGACTCAAGATAACGGCACCAATCCATACGGACAGTACAACGCTTACGTTATTACAGGCTGCACACCTCAAGCATATTCCCTATGAGAACTACGATATTCTACACGGTATTGCGCTTTCACTGGAGCCAGAGGACTTGTTTGCCAAGATTATTACCCGTCATCGGGGCGGCTACTGCTTTGAATTGAACGGTTTATATAGTGAACTCTTAAAAACCATCGGGTTTCAGGTAACCAACTATGCATCGCGCTATTTTATCGGCTACGAGGATATTCAAAAGCGCCGGCATCGCGTCTTAAAAGCAGAGGCGGAGGGTCAAGCGTATTTGTGTGATGTAGGGGTGCGCATCGAATCTCCACGCAAGGCTTTAAGGCTTACGGTAGATGAAATTCAGACCGACGGAATCTCACAGTACAGATTCACCAAGGAAGAGGCCTGGGGCTGGATGCTATGGCAAAAAGAAGCCGGCAAAGACTGGGTGCGACTATACGCCTTTACAGAAGAGCCGCAGTTGGATATCGATTATATCATGGCTTCGTTTTACTGTGAGAAGCACCCGGATTCCCCCTTTCATCAAAAGACCAGACTATCTATTTTCGACGATAACGGCCATATCGCACTGGACAGCACGGTGTTAAAATTCTATGAGGGAGCGAATATTGTCCGCACTGCTCAGCTTGAGGATAGCGTAGCCTTAAACAAGGTAGCTAAGACGTCTTTCGGCATTGATGAACAATGGGGTTTTTATAGATAAGGTGCAGATTGACGCCACCGCACATGAGAAGCTAGCTAGTCGAGAAGGGATACCGGAATGTCGGTGTCTCTTTTTTGTTGCGCCCGCTTGTGTGTTATCGCTAGGGAGCGGGCGGAAAATTCCAGACCTGAGGAAATAACGCCTAATGATTAAATATAGGGCGTGACATATTTACTAGGAAAAGGAACAATTAACAATGTAAGTGCTTTAATAACCTGATGCGGCAAAATATGTAGAGGGGAGCTTACTATGTTTAAAGTCATTTTAGTAGATGATGAAATGTTTACCCGCAAAGGGTTAATGAAGTTGATTGACTGGGAAGCCTGTGGATTTCAAGTTGTAGAAGAGGCAGATAATGGCGAAGATGCGTTGGAAGTGATTAGGAGGATTCAGCCGGAATTAGTCGTTACGGACATTCGTATGCCTGTACTTGATGGTCTTGAGCTTATCCGCAGGGTAACCGAGGGAAGGGTCGCCAATCCCGTATTTATTATTCTCAGTGGCTATGATGATTTTAATTATGCTCAAAGGGCAGTGAGATATGGTGTCCATGATTTCATTCTTAAACCGATCGATGAGCTTCATTTTACCGAAACACTTCAAGGATTAAGCTATAAGTTAACACGTGATCGAGCGGACAATAGTCTGAAGAATAACTTATTGACGGGTGCGATGATTGAAACACTCATACTCGATAATCCAGACGATGCTTTCTTAGCTGAATGGGAAGAACGACTAATGCTGAAACAAGAGAACGGTCTGTATTATATGTTTGCTGAGATGAATGATGTTCATCTTTCGTGTAAAGGTGAAACGTCTCTCAGCCTATCAAAGTTTAAAGAAATCTTGCAACGGAATCTCCAGCGGGTCACAGGGGGAGAGCAGCCCTTTTATTTACATGAGCATCGCAACCGCATTGGATTCATCGTTCCGGACAGCACTCTGCAACCTTTCCAAGGAGAGATCATGACATTTGCAGAATCCCTACTCCAACAACTAAAGAGCGAATGTGACTGTAGAATTTTCTTGTATGCTGGAAGTAAGGTTGGGTGTTTAGCAGACATCCGTGATTCCTATCGAAGTGCTAAGGAAGCACTCCAATACAAATATGTGCATGATGACATGGGCATCGTTATTCATGATGGTAGGCCCATGCAGGCGCTTCAATATATTAGTCTGGACGATAAGCTTTATAGCCAATTGGCAGAACAGATTGAGGAAATGGCGTCTGAAAAGCTGAAGAATACCATTGGGCAGATATTTGCTACCTTTCGTGACAAGCGTTATGCACCAGAAGCAGTGAAAATGAATATTCACCAATGTGTGACTATCATTGTTAAAATCATTCATGAAATGGACGGCAATGAGCATGAAATTTCAACATTAGGGATGCTCTTGGACTGGCATGACTTGAATCTCTCGCTTAGTGAGTTAAGAAGCATTTTCACATCGTTTGCAGAGGAGAGTGGGCGGTATATTGCTGATCTCCGCAAAAAGCAGCAAAGCGGGGATATTCAGAAAATTCGTTCCCACATAGAAGCTCACTATCAGGAGATGATCAGTCTTAAATCCATTGCCGCCTTGTTTTATATTAATCCGGTTTATTTAGGACAGCTTTTCAAGAAAACCTATGGGCTGTATTTTAACGACTTCTTACAGCAACTGAGGATTAACGAGGCTAAAAGGCTATTGCGGCAGACGGATCTATGGATTTATGAAGTGGCTGAACGAGTAGGATATAACAATAGAGACTACTTTGTTACCAAGTTTGAGAGGTTGGAAGGTACGACCCCAAGCGAATATCGAAACGGCTTGACGAAGTCCGAGAGGACAGATACATGAGACCTAGTCTGAATAATATTCGTTTACGGGATAAAATGCTGGTCATTTACTTCTTATGCGTCTTTGTCCCAATCTTGATCATTAGCTTTATTTTCTACGATATGACGACTAATAATATGAAAAATCAACGTATGGATGATATAACCCTTGCCATTGAACAAGTGAAGAATGAGTTCGCCAAGGAAGTGGAAGGGACGATGGAAATCTCAGCTTTATTCTATACGGACCACATTCTGAATGAAATTATTGATACGGAATATACCCTTCCGGTTACGTATATTGGGGCTTATGACTCCTACCTCCGGCGAATCCTAAACGCATACAGTCCGGTTTATATCTCGGTGGGGGAGATCACA
The DNA here is from genome assembly GCA_023511325.1 of Gorillibacterium sp. Lineage (GTDB taxonomy): Bacteria > Bacillota > Bacilli > Paenibacillales > NBRC-103111 > Gorillibacterium. The sequence continues at coordinate 675 of JAIMBU010000298.1, read as the reverse complement.
ATCTATGTGGACAATCCAACCTTATTATCCTCTGGTGGGGTTATTGTGATTGACGATAAGGTAAAGGAAAAGGAGTGGTACCAGCAGGTTGTAAATAATCGGTTGTCTCTGCCCATGATCGTGCGGACAGGCACCGACCAGACTCTGAAAACATTCAGCATCATTCGCCGGATGGACTCCTTTTACTCGACTAATAATTATCTGAAAATCCTTAAAATTGATATGAAAATGCCTTCCATCGGACAAATCTTTAATAATTTGAACCTGCAGGGGAATGTTTACCTGCTAAACACTAAGGGAGAAATTGAGTATACGACGGACCCGAATGTGAATATTCGGCAGAGCTCGGTGCCATTCGCTACGGTAACTGCGTCTGACGACATGATCAAATTCAATACCACCTATAAGATGTCTAATGATCTGAATGGATGGAGCATTGCAGCGATGATTCCAAATGAGGAAGTATTCAAGGAAGTGCGCCCCTCGCGGAATTTCATCATTCTGGGTACCCTTCTGAACATTCTGTTGCCTACTTGTATTATTGTCTGGGTTACTCGCTCACTGAACGTACGGATCATCCGAATTTTGAAGCATATGAAGAAGGTTAAAAACCAACAATTTGACACTGTTAAGGATGATCAATCCAGAGATTAGATCGGCCAGCTAACGATAGAG
>JAIMBU010000297.1 GCA_023511325.1 Gorillibacterium sp. | reverse complement strand
CTTTTCCTCTTCATCTACTACTGTATAATCCGCATCAACGACATTATCTTTATCACGGCCGCCTTCTGCACCCTCGGCTCCTTGTGCTGCTTGCCCAGCCTGAGCGGCTTGCTCATACAATTTAACGGAAAGCTGTTGAACGACCTCCGTCAATTCTTCGGTTGCTTTCTTGATGGCCTCTAAGTCAGTACCCTCAAGTGCAGTTTTCAGAACTTCTTTAGCGGCACTCGCTTTGTCAATTTCGGCTTGATCAACTTTGTCGCCCAAATCTTTAATCGTCTTATCGACAGTATAGATCAATTGGTCGGCAGAGTTCCGAGTTTCCACTTCTTCCTTACGCTTGCGATCTTCTTCCGCATGAAGCTCAGCGTCCTTCATCATCTGTTCAACTTCGGCATCAGACAAACCGCCCGAGGAAGTAATCGTGATGCTTTGGCTCTTACCTGTTCCTTTATCTTGAGCCGCAACGTGAACAATCCCGTTTGCATCAATGTTAAAGGTTACTTCAATTTGTGGTATGCCACGTGGCGCTGGTGGAATATCAGCCAGCATGAAGCGACCCAAGGTTTTATTACCGTTCGCCATTTGGCGTTCGCCTTGCAGGACGTGGATTTCAACACTGGTTTGGCTATCGGCATAAGTACTGTAAACTTGCGATTTGCTCGTCGGAATCGTTGTGTTGCGTTCGATCATCCGCGTAAATACGCCACCGGCAGTTTCAATACCTAAGGACAACGGAGTAACGTCAAGCAGCAAAACGTCCTTGACGTCGCCAGTCAACACGCCAGCTTGAATGGCCGCTCCAAGAGCAACCACTTCATCGGGATTAACGCCTTTATGAGGGTCTTTACCAATCAGTTTCTTGACTGCATCTTGCACCGCAGGCGTCCGTGTAGATCCACCAACCAACACCACTTTATCAATGTCACTTGGGGATAAGCCAGCATCGGAAAGAGCTTGACGGGTTGGTCCGAGTGTACGCTCAACCAGATCCGCAGTAATCTCATCAAATTTGGCCCGAGTCAGGGTTAGCTCCAAATGCTGGGGAACGCCGTCAACAACAGTGATGAAGGGCAAGGAAATCGTTGAAGTCAAGACGCCGGAAAGCTCTTTCTTGGCTTTTTCTGCAGCATCCTTCAAGCGTTGGACGGCAGCCTTATCTTTGCTCAGGTCAATGCCCTGTTCTTTTCTGTATTCAGTTACGAGGTAATCGATGATTTTTTGGTCAAAATCATCGCCACCTAGATGGTTATCGCCGCTAGTTGCACGAACTTCGAAAGTACCGCTATCCAGCTCAAGGATGGAAACGTCAAATGTACCGCCGCCCAAGTCAAAAACAAGGATGGTTTCTTCGATATCTTTGTCAAGACCATAAGCAAGAGCAGCAGCTGTTGGCTCGTTGACAATCCGCAGAACATCAAGACCCGCGATTTTGCCCGCATCTTTGGTCGCTTGACGCTGGCTATCATTGAAGTAAGCAGGTACCGTGATTACTGCTTGAGTAACAGGTGAACCCAGGTAGGCTTCAGCGTCAGCCTTCAGCTTTTGCAAGATGATGGCTGAGATTTCTGGTGGTGTATACGACTTGTCACCGATTTTCTCGGTGTGGTTCGTGCCCATATGACGTTTGATCGAGCTTACTGTCCGGTCTGGGTTAGTGATGGCTTGGCGCTTAGCACCTTCACCGATAATTCGTTCTCCGTCCTTTTTGAAGCCAACGATTGAAGGGGTTGTGCGGTTACCCTCTGGGTTAGGAATAACGACGGCTTCGCCGCCTTCCATAACTGCAACGCAAGAGTTGGTGGTGCCTAAGTCAATACCAATAACTTTACTCATCAGAATACTTCCTCCTAGTCTTAATTACAGTGGAATGGTCAATCATTAATGGTGAATCATTACCAACAATTTTTAATTCGATGCTGAGGTCTTCATGCTTGCTAGGATCAAGAGCTTACTTTAACCATGGCAGGACGAAGAATTTTATCTCGAAGCACATAGCCCTTAACAATTTCCTCCACAACAATTCCTTCTTCATGCTCAGCGGATTCCACTTGCATGATCGCTTGGTGAAGCTCTGGATTAAACGGTTGGCCCACGGTATCCATGGATTTAACGCCTTCTTGCTCCAAAAGCTGCTCCAACTGCCGGAAAATCATCTCGACTCCCTTGAACAGAGAATCAAAGTCTTGTGTTTCCCGACTCGTGCTCAAAGCACGCTCGAAATTGTCGACAACGGGGAGTATACCCGTGATCACCTTGGATGAGGCATATTTGGCGAACTCTTCTTTATCCTGGCGGGTCCTCCGACGGAAATTATCAAAATCCGCTTGGCCACGCAGAACGCGCTCTTGCGTTTCCTTTAATTCCTGACGCACTTGGTCGAGTTCACTCTGTGGAGTGATGAGCTCTTCAGCAGCAGCAAAATCTGCTTGGATAACTTCACCCTCATCTGTGTTCATCGCCTCCTGCTGTTCAGAAGCTTCTTGCACGATCTCATCACTATTCGTCTGTTGGCTATCTTTGCGTTTCACGTATAGTTCACCTCCTTAACAGGTTCAATTGATTATGAAGTACTTAATGACTGCTTGGCTCACTATCCTGCCGCATTTTAATCACAGTGCGGATACGCAGCACAGCAGCAGCTACTTCACCCGCTGTTTGCACGGCATGAAGCTTAACGGTTAACGGATCGATGATATGATGCTGGATCATATCAATCAATTCTCCCGTGTCACAATCGATTGCAATCGAAGTGCTGTCGCCAAGAGCCCCGGCTGCTTTCGCCTGCTCCACCTTCTCCAGCGGATTAAAGCCGGCGTTGACGACGATTTGGGCCAGCGGCCGCCGCAAGGCCTCGGCAACGACCGCGATGCCAAAGCCCTCGAGGCCCTTGACGGTTTCGCGGCAGCGCTCAAGCTCGCGGGCGGCGGCTAGCTCAGCGGCACCGCCGCCCGCGACATAGCCGCCGCGCACGGCGGCCTGCACGGCCGCAGCGGCGTCCGCCGCGATGCGCGTGCGCTCACCCGCGAGCTCGCGGGTGCTGCCGCCGACGGCCACGGCCACCGCAGAGCGGCCGCCGCCGTCGCTGATGCGCACGCGCCCAAGCGGCGCGTCGTAGACCGCGCGGCAGCGGCCGAGCGCGCGGGCCAGCTCGGCCGCGGGCTTGGCGAGCGCAGCACGGCGCAAGGGCACCGCGCCGGTGAACTCGCGCAAGCGCAGCAGGTCGTGGCGCGGCAAGCGCGGCAACACCATGATGCCGCGGTCCGCGCAGAATTGCTCCGCTTCCGCGTCGACACCGCGATCGGCGGCAATCAAGCCGATGCCAAGCTCCGCCAAGCGTTCGAGTTCACTGCGGAAACGTTCACGTGACGCTGTATATTCGCGGAAGCCCGCTTCGGTAACTAACGCTTCATCTGCTGGCTTCTCCGGCTCTAAAGCATCCATCAGAATAAGCACACCCGTACCAGAGGCTTCCTCGCGATCGAAGAAACCGGCTGCTGGTTTTCTTGCAAGAAATAACCCAGGATAAACTTCATTCTGCCCTTTATCTAACGCTGTCACCGCATCCGGGAAGCGAAAGCTCTCATCTGCCAAGCGTTGCCAACCGATAAGCCTTGCTCCCTGGAGAACAAGCTGAGCAAGGTCAGCATGCTCTCGTCCAGCTATGTAGGCGATCTGATAAAGCATGGGATCATCAAGACCGTCGATCGGGTGGGCAATTGCAGTGAGATACTCAGCCGCAATCCGCGTCCCTTCTTCAATGCCTGCCACCACTTTAGCGACAGGAACACCTTTGATCACCATGGCCGCACCCTCGGCAACCATGGCTCCAGCGAGTACGGTTGCTGTTGTCGTTCCATCCCCAACCTCAGACTGCTGTGAACGTGCGACTTGAACGAGCAAGCGAGCGGCAGGATGTGAGACATCCATTTTCTCCAGGATGGTAACCCCATCATTAGTAATCAGAACATCGCCTTGCCCACCTACCAGCATCGTGTCCAAACCTTTGGGACCAAGCGTGCCTTCAACAGCCGAGCATACGGCACGGATTGCTGCAGCATTATTTAGTAGTGCGGCATGCCGATCATCGCCTTCATGACCGCCCAGAGTGGTTGCATCCATGAATGTCGTTTCCTTTCGACTAAGCTTGACTGAACTGCTTGAATCTTGGATTTAAATATACCAGCGGCCAAGCAGAATGGGAAGGTTCTTCGAAAGGTGATCGACGAGCGCCATTACCTTAGCATACTCCATTCGCTTTGGTCCTAAAATTCCGATCGTACCGATGCTGCGTCCTTCAAGGGAATAACTAGCGGTAATCAAGCTGCAATCGTTAATCGCATCATGCTTATTCTCCGTACCGATGCGCACCTGAATGCCGTCGGGTAACGTAGAGAACATCTGCATCAGCACGGGGGTTTCACCCAAGAGATCCAAGATATGTTTAACCTTATCTACGTCCTTGAACTCAGGCTGGTTCAGCATGTTGGTTGCCCCACTGAGGAATATACGATCAACGCCATCCTTGGTTTCTAAGAAAACACTTTCGAGTAGCTTAATCATCTCTTCACAGCCGTTGGCATAACGGCCAAGCTCTTCGCCAATTTCGCTATAGAGTCGCGCCCGAAGATGTACTAACGGAACATCCCGCAGCTTAACATTGAGCATATTAACGATTCGCTCAACCTCAGACATCGGGATTCCTTCGGGGATTTCCACCTGGCGATTTTCTACCTGACCCGTATTGGTTACAATAATCGCTACGGCTGTCTTCTCATTAATCGGCACGATTTGGAGATGCTTCAGGCTTGTATTGAATACTTCTGGACCCAGAACAATAGAAGTGTAGTTGGTAAGTCCAGATAATATCGTCGCCACCTGCTGGATAACCTGCTCCATCTGTGACATGCGCTCCGTGAAAAACGAACGCATCACCGCCAGCTCATGAGTGGATAAAACACCATATTTCAACAAATGGTCAACATAATAGCGGTAGCCCATATTAGAAGGGATCCGGCCAGCAGAGGTATGCGGCTGTTCGAGAAAACCCATCTCTTCCAGATCGGACATTTCATTACGTATCGTAGCAGGACTGAACATAATATCCCCACGCTTAGAGATACTGCGTGAAC
>JAIMBU010000296.1 GCA_023511325.1 Gorillibacterium sp. | reverse complement strand
TTGCCAAGACGTTGGGCTAGGCTCTCCTGAGTAAGCTGATGTAATTCCATCAATTTCTGGTAGGCTTGAGCTTCTTCCACTGCCGTCAAACCTTCGCGCTGTAAGTTCTCGATTAAAGCGATTGAAGCCGCTTGAGCATCATTGAACTCACGAACAATCGCTGGTATCGTTTCCATGCCCAGCTTACTAACTGCCCGATATCGTCTCTCCCCAGCGATGATCTCAAACTTTCCATTGCGGAAGCGAACAATGATTGGCTGAATAACACCGTGAGTTTTAATGGTTTGGCACAGCTCATCAATTCGGTCCTCATCAAAGATCGTTCTTGGTTGGTAGGGGCTTGGAACGATTTCACCAATCGGTATATGCTTTATTTCATCCATCGTGCTACGCTCGGTCAAACCAAACAACTTTGACAATTGTTCTTTCATCACCCTTAACCACCTAACTCATATCTGTATGAATTTCCAGCAGCAAGCCTTGTTGATCCATACAAGACAGGAATGTTCTACTCATAAATTTCTCCACGTTGCTTTCGAATTCCTGCCTCTGCTCTGTGAACATTTAACATTATTGTTAGAGCCGATTAAGTATATTGGGGTAACTGTTCAAGCTCACCCGTTGAATCTATCTATTGTTTCACGTGAAACAATAGATAGATTCAACATTAAGGTGCAAAATAGCCCAAGGATAAACATACAGCGTCCTCGGACACCGTATGTTTATCGGTGAAACACCAGAAAAGCATAAGAGAAAGCGCAACTTATCCTTTCGGTTCGTAAATATGATTACTTTATTCATCAATGCTGTCGCCTGTTTCGCATAATGGCTGATATTTTAAACAAGTGGCGTTTTCATTGGGATTCCTGCCTTGCGTGGGTACTTAACAGGCGTATTTACTCTCTTCTTGATCACAATGATGTGCCGCTCCGCTTCTTCTATAGGAAGAGTAAACGAATACGTATGCTGATGCTCTCCCCTCAACTCTTTAAGGGACAGTTGGCACTCCTGCAGTTCTTCCGTTGGATCGACCCCCTTCATCGCAGCAAATATTCCGCCGACACGAACAAAAGGAAGACAAAACTCATTTAGTACATTTAATTTAGCTACAGCACGAGCTGTTACCAGGTCATAATGGTCGCGATGTTCTGGCAAGTGTGCAATATCCTCTGCTCTACCATGAACACTATTTACATCAGCTAATTGCAAGCGTTCGGTTAAGTGCTTGAGAAATAAAATCCGTTTATTTAACGAATCGACGATCGTTACCTTCAATTCGGGAAAAATAATCTTTAAGGGAAGACTGGGAAACCCTGCGCCCGATCCAATATCCGCCATTGTTGAAATTTTACTGAAGTCCATAAAGAATGCTAACGAAATTGAATCATAAAAATGCTTAATGTAAACAGGCGATTGCTCTGTAATTCCGGTTAAATTGGTTTTCTCGTTCCACTCAAGCAATTCACGGTAATAAATTCGAAACTGTTCTTGCTTTTTGTCTGAGAGTTCAATCCCTCGATCAAGCAACAGCTTCTCAAAAAGCATCTCTACAGGGTCTTTGCTATCCAATGTCATCATTTAGCTCCTTGCTGCTTTTACTCTATTGTAATGCTCAAGATAGATTAACAAAATAGAGATGTCCGCGGGTGTAACGCCTGATATGCGTGTAGCTTGTCCAATGGAGATCGGGCGAATCTTTGCTAGCTTCTGCTTAGCTTCAATAGCAAGACCGTGGACATCCTCATAGAGGATATCGTCTGGAATCTTCTTTTTCTCCATTTTCTTCAGCCGTTCCACTTGAATCTGTTGTTTATCAATGTATCCGGCATATTTAGTCTGGATTTCTACTTGTTCCTTCATATCCTCTGTAAGCATCAGTGGGGAAGGAGTGAGCTTCTCAATGTAATCATAGGTGATTTCTGGTCGGCGCAAGAGCGATAAGGCATCTATGACCATAGTTAACTCGGTTGTACCTGATCCACGGAGCAAGTCAGCGGTTTGCTCATCTGGACGAACCTTTTCCTGCTTTAACCGCTCAAGCTCTAGCTCAATCGTCTTCTTTTTCACTAAAAAGGTTTGATAACGCGCTTCACTAATCAACCCAATCTCATGTCCAATTGAAGTAAGTCGCATATCCGCATTGTCATGACGAAGCAGCAACCGATATTCTGCCCGCGAGGTAAGCAGACGATAGGGTTCATTGGTGCCTTTGGTAACCAAGTCATCAATTAAAACGCCGATATATGCCTCAGAGCGATCTAGAACCACCGCCTCCTTGCCTTGAACCTTTCTTGCCGCATTAATCCCTGCCATGATGCCCTGCCCAGCAGCCTCCTCATAGCCAGATGTCCCATTGATTTGGCCCGCTGTAAATAATCCTTCGACAAGCTTCGTCTCCAGTGAAGGCTTGAGCTGAGTTGGCACGACGGAATCATACTCAATCGCATAGCCAGTACGCATCATTTGTACCTTTTCTAGACCAGGAATGGATCGGAGAATGCCCAACTGAACATCTTCAGGCATACTAGTAGATAATCCCTGCACATAATACTCAGATGTATGACGACCTTCAGGCTCAAGAAAAATCTGATGCTTCGGTTTATCAGCGAAACGAACAATTTTATCCTCTATTGAAGGACAATAACGTGGGCCTGTTCCCTCAATCTTGCCTGTGAACATCGGTGCGCGATGCAGATTACTGGTGATGATTTCATGGGTTTTCGCAGAAGTATACGTCAGCCAACATGGCAATTGCTCGGCCACCTCTTCTGTTGTCTCAAAAGAAAAGAATTTTGGCTTATCGTCTCCTGGCTGAATCTCCGTTTTGGTAAATTCGATGCTGTCCTTGTGTACTCTCGGAGGTGTTCCCGTCTTAAACCGTGCCAGTTCAAAGCCAAGCTCCTTTAAGCATTGAGAAAGCTTAATAGAGGGTTGCTGATTGTTCGGGCCGCTCTCATACATCAGTTCACCCATAATAACTTTTCCTCTTAAATAGGTGCCTGTTGTCATAACAACTGCCTTGGCCATGAACATTGCACCCGTTTTGGTGATAACCCCTTTGACGACCCCATTCTCAACAATCAGCTCTTCCACCATACCTTGTCGGAGTGATAGGTTGTCCTGCTTCTCGATTGTTTCCTTCATCGTATGCTGATAGAGGAATTTATCTGCTTGAGCACGTAGCGCATGAACAGCAGCGCCTTTGCCTGTATTCAACATCCTCAGTTGAATGTAGGTTTTATCCGTGTTTCGTCCCATCTCTCCACCAAGCGCATCAATCTCCCGTACAACATGTCCCTTAGCCGGTCCACCAATGGAAGGATTGCAAGGCATAAAAGCCACCATATCGAGGTTAATGGTCAATAGTAAAGTATGACAACCCATCCTTGCTGAAGCGAGAGCTGATTCGCAGCCCGCATGACCAGCGCCGATGACGATCACATCAAATTCTCCTGCATGGTAATTCATCTCAAGCCAAACCTCCTGTATTTCAACCCTTATTTGCCGAGGCAAAACTGGGTAAATATTTGATCAACCAATGATTCTGCGGCATTCTCGCCGATGACTTCCCCAAGAAACTCCCACGCTAGCCGAATATCGATCTGGATGAGATCAATTGGTATATAGGCATCTGTAGCAGACAATGCATCGATCAAAGCAGCTTCAGCCTGCTGCATCAGTCGAATATGTCGAGCATTGCTGACATAGGTGAGGTCTCCACTCTCTACATCCCCCGAGAAGAACAACGCTTTAATCGCCTTTTCTAGGTCTTCCAAGCCCTTTTCCTCAAGGATTGACATCCGTACAATTCGATCATCTGAGAAATATTGACTGACTGCTGCAAGGTCCAAATTCTCTGGTAGATCGGTTTTGTTCAAGATAATTAAGGTATTTCGGTTCTCGAGTTCCTTCATTAACTCAATCTCATCTTCATGCAGCATTTCGCTTGAGCTTAACATGAAGAGGATCAATTCCGCTTCATCCAAAGCCAGTCGAGAGCGCTCAACGCCAATACGCTCTACCACATCATTGGTTTCCCTAATGCCTGCTGTGTCCAGGAGCTTTAAAGGAATCCCGCCCATCGTAACATATTCCTCAATAACATCTCTAGTCGTTCCAGGGATTTCCGTAACAATGGCACGATCCTCGTGAGCTAGAGCATTGAGCAAGGAAGACTTGCCAACATTAGGACGGCCGATAATAGCCGTAGTAATCCCTTCCCTGATCAGCTTCCCCTCACCTGCTGACTTCAACAGCTTGCGCACGTTGAGTAAAGCATGCTCACATTTAGCACGAATGAAACCAGTAGTCATCTCCGCAATATCATGCTCGGGATAATCGATGTTTACTTCTATATGGGCCATCAGCTCCACAAGACTATGCCGAAGCTGCTTTACATGCTTGGATAACGCGCCCTCTACTTGTCTGAGCGCCAATTTATGGGCTTTATCCGATTTTGCCCGAATAAGATCAATGACGGCTTCTGCCTGAGTCAGATCAATTCTTCCGTTGAGAAATGCTCGTTTGGTAAATTCACCTGGCTCAGCAATTCGGATGCCTGTTTGCAAGAGAAGATCAAGGACTCGACGAACGGATACCAATCCACCGTGACAGCCAATTTCAACGACATCCTCTGTTGTAAAAGAACGTGGTGCGCGCATTAGAGTGATCAATACTTCTTCAATAACCTCACCGGACGAGGGATCGGCAATGTGACCGTAATGAACAGTATGGCTTTCAGCTGCGGCAAGCTTGCCGAAAGGTCGAAAGACGAGCTCCGTAGAAGCAATTGCAGCAGCACCACTTACACGGATAACAGCAATTCCACCTTCACCTAGGGGAGTCGATATAGCAGCAATCGTATCGGAAATCAACGTAAGCTCCTCCTTAATAAAATACGCAATGACCCGTTAACTCCCCAAGTCATTGCGTCTGATTAATAACATAACGATTCCATTCTACAGCTATAGGTGTTTTAACGAACGGCGATCACAATTCGCCGATTCGGTTCTTCCCCTTTACTGTAGGTCTTAACCGCCAAATGATTCTGCAGGTGAGCATGAATAATCTTCCGCTCCTGAGCTGGCATTGGCTCCAGGATAACTTCTTTACGCGTCTTGATGACCCGTTGTGCAA
>JAIMBU010000295.1 GCA_023511325.1 Gorillibacterium sp. | reverse complement strand
CAACGATGATCGCCATGGGCGCCATCTACCAGCTCCTTCCTGTTGTCCTGCAGAATCATAGCCTCTACAGTAAAAAGCTTGGCTTTGTTCACTACGGGTTTTTCGCTGTCGGCACGGCAGGAATGCTAGTCGGCTTTCAAACGATGTTGCTTCCACTCCTTGCGGCGTTTGCCACCATCGCCTTTATGGGCATTCTATTATTTGCTTTTAATCTTGGCATGACCCTTTATCGCGCAGGAAAATGGAATACGGTAACCATTAGTGTAGCCTGTGCGGTCAGCTACCTCGTACTCGCTGGTCTGTCTGGCATGCTAATGGGCTTAAATTTCTATTTTGATCAATGGGGCAGCTTTCACGATCAGCTATTTGGCGCCCATCTCTGGTTCGGCACGGCTGGCTGGTTTGGACTCCTGATCACAGGCTTCAGCTATAAGATGCTACCGATGTTTTACTTGTCACACGGTCACCCGGAAACCAAGCAGAAGATCGTTATCGCATTATGGAATGCGGGCGTTCTGGTTGGCGCATCCTCCTTCCTGTTTCATGCTCCCGGCTGGGTCAAATGGTCCGCGTTGCTGTTCATTGTGTTGGCTCTTATAACTTACTCCCTGCATCTCACCGAGATATACCAGCATCGCCACAAGCCCGATCCTGGTGCAGGCATGCGATGGACACAGAATCTGACCAGAGGAATAACCCTCATTGCAATCCTCGTTCTGGTACTGTACCCTTTCTTTCCTGAGATCATGGCGGAGTCACGCATGTTCGTTATTCTAGGTTGGATTTATCTCTGGGGATTTATTGGACTGACTCTCCTCTCTTACTTATCCAAGATCGTTCCTTTCCTCTGGTGGACACAGAAATATGGTCCGCTCATTGGCAAAAGAAAAATACCAACCATGGCCGAGCTAATCAACGACCGGGTCGTTAACATCTGCCTCTCCGTCATCGTCTCCTCCTTGTTTGTTCTCTTAATGGGTCTAGGCTGGAATCAACCTTTGATCACCTGCGTGGGCGGAAGCGTGCTTTCCCTCAGCTCTCTATACTATATCGGCACCATTGCTTATGTATTTGCTAAATAAAGTTAAACCATAGGAGGTAATGACATGGATGAAATCTGGAATTGTCTAAAAGAAGTATATGACCCTGAACTCGGCGTCAATATTGTCGATCTTGGGCTTGTCTATGATCTCCAGTTCGAGGAAGGCAAGGTAAGTGTGATCATGACATTAACCACACCAGGCTGCCCGATGCACGACACCATTGTAGGTGGGGTAAAAAGAGCACTTGAAGCCTTACCCGAGGTTGATTCTTGTCAAGTTGATGTGGTCTGGGAGCCTGCCTGGTCGCCAAGCCTGATGTCAGACGAAGCCAAAGAGTCTTTAGGGTATATGTAAGGATGAATGCCTTCGGCGTCCTTTGACCCTATGCATTTACCGAAACGGAATCATACTCAAAGAAAGTCTCGATTTGCCAGCGACTTTCGGAACTGCAAACACCTCTACTACCTTTTGAACCTTGCGGACTGTATTGCAGCTATTTTTGTTTTTTAGCTCGTCAATTCGAGCTTTCGGACCGTATAGCTCTTATTATCCTTTGATTGCGCATAGGTACAGTAGATTTGAGCAAATAGCTGCATCTGAGTCCGAACGTGTGGAGAACCCCGATGAAATCTGGAGAATAAGGTCTCCTCAGTCCAATACGTTTAGGTTAACGTAACTTCGATTCGTAAAAGGATCAATTCTCCACCCTTTAGCACTCTACAATTTAATTCATACCAGATATTTCCACCTCGTGCTTTCATACCTGTAATCTCATGTGATGCTTAATGCAATGCTACTGCCTAACTTATAATTTCTGATGGATGTAGGAAGGATAAGTACCTTTCGGCGTCCTATGATGTACACTTCTCAGCTTCCTTTTGACATGCGTATTTGATTATGTAGTAAAATGAAGCCATGATCAAAAAAGCATAGCGGAGGCCATAATGAGTGACATCGTAAATAAACAAACGGATATGCTACGGCTGGTTCCATTGTTTCGTGATTTGACCCATGAAGAGCTGGAACGCATTCAGAGCATTGCCATCCCGCGCTCCTATCGGAAGAAGGCCGTTATTTTCACTGAAGGTACAGATAAAGAAAGTATTTTTTTCATTCAAAAAGGGTTAGTTAAAGCATTCAAAACGGATGAGAATGGCAATGAGCAGATCATCTCATTCCTGAAAGCCGGAGATATGTTCCCGCACACAGGCTTCTTTAATCAAGACCCGTATCCGGCCACAGCAGAAGTAACCATTGATTCGCGGATTCTGGCGATTCCTATTCGTTCCTTTGAGCTTTTGATCATGGAGATGCCGGTTATCGCTATCAAGGTCATGCGTGTGATGAGTGATAAAATCAAGGAATTACAAGAAATGCTGCAGAATATTACCGGACAGGATGTTTATGACCGTGCAGTCTCCTTTCTGCTTAAACTGGCAGAAAGTTATGGAATCATCAAAGACAATCAGGTCCGCATTGATCTGCCCATGACTAATCAGGAGTTTGCCAGCGCGATTGGAACAACTCGCGAAACGATCAATCGGATTATTACGCTGCTACGTAAAGAAGAGCTTCTGGAAACCGTGCGCAGCGGTTTCATTATTTCAAATTATGAAGCCTTAAAAAGCTGGTCCCATAAACAAGGATAAACGCCTGCTCGATACTCTGGGGTTGGCCGTTTAGGCCTAAAGCTCGATCGCCGAAATGGAGGGCCCCTGATGATATCGAAATGGAAAACCTATATGATTGTATTGATCGGTTTTCTTGCGATTACCGCGGGTTTTTATGTTAATCCAGTTGCTAAATTGGAGGCTGTTCCCACGGAGGAAGAAACACCGATCATAGAAAAAATTAATCAAGCTCCGATTCAGCCGATCATCAAGCGCGAGGGCAATGTCGTCTCGATTGAGATGACTGCCCAGGTAACCGATGTGGAGATCTCTGAAGGAATTATGTACAATGCTTGGACCTTTAACGGAACCGTTCCCGGACCTGTTCTTCACGTCAAGGAAGGCGATATCATTCATTTTACCCTGAAGAATATGGACCCTAATCTTGCCCACTCGATGGATTTCCATGCGGTCCATGCTGCTCCTAGCAAGAAGTTTGTTGATATTATGCCGCTAGAAGAAGGAACCTTTGAATATCCCGCGGATAACCCCGGCGTATTCATGTATCATTGCGGCTCTGCACCTGTTCTTGCTCATATCGCCAACGGCATGTATGGGATGATCATCGTTGAGCCTAAAAACGGTTATCCCACGGATGCGGAAATCGATCGGGAATACACCATTGTCCAAAGTGAATGGTATGCGGAGAATGATATGGACGCTTTTATGAATGAGGAGCCGGAATACGTTGTGTTTAACGGCAATGATTACACCCTGAAAGACCACCCACTGCTTGCTAAGGTTGGGGACAAGGTTCGTTTATATGTCAATAATGTTGGTCCGAATGAAGTCTCTTCATTCCACGTAGTAGGGACGTTGTTTGATCGGGTCTATATTGATGGCAATCCGAAGAATACACTGTATGGAATCCAAACAGTATTGCTCCCGGCAAGTGGTGGAGCCGTCGTTGAATTGACCGTAGCCGAGGAAGGCGACTATCCAATCGTTACGCACCAGTTTAATCATGCCACCAAAGGTGCAGTTGGGATTCTCCGCGTGACCTCGGATGGACTGGATAACGGCGAAGCTACCATGGGCCATTGACAAATGTCCTAGGTGAACCAAGTGAATGAACAAGTGAAGCATTCTAGCAGGGGTAACCACAGCTTAACGATATATGGTCATTTGACCGTCTATTTCCATAAAAAACAACCCCGCTAGCCTAAGCTAACGGGGTTTGACATTACATTACCAGATACCGCGGAGAATAATAACTAATAAAATAAACAAAACCAAAACAAAACCAATACTACGTGCATAACCAATTTCTGCAATTTCTCCCATAGTAAACACTCCTTTCAACAGAGGATTCTTTACTATATGAAGTTAGATGCAGGGCGGACTGGTCATTTGTTCTGGATGAAAGAACAATAACATAACCCCACCAGATCATAAGCTAGTGGGGAATAGCCGTTGCCTTATTTCGTAGCTACTTGCTGTAGGCGTGGGAAGAGGATATTATTCTCTAGATGAATGTGCTGGAATAAGTCACTTTCCATTTCCTCTAGCTTCTTGAACGTTAACGTATAGGTACTGCAAGCCCATTCCGGAAGCTGATAGCCATCTGTAATGTAGCGAAGCTCCTTAAGAATATCACCCACAGCACTGTGATCATCCTCTAAGCTTTGAATGGCCGAAAGCGCTTTGTCGAGCTCTTCTTGTGAATTAGCTGCTTCATAGGCGAGGATTGTCGGGAATTGTCCTTCTTCCTCTGCAACCATGTGTTCCGTAAGCTCTGCCTGCATTTTTTGGAAAAGGGTTTGAACCTTAGGCAGTAACTCCGGCTGATGGGCTCCATGAACACGGACAACCTTGGTTAGAAAATGACTGAGCACCGGCATTTCTTGCCTTAAATAGTTGTGATGGCTGGCAATGATATGCTCGATTAATTCACGATACGTTGCATAACGCCAATCTTTATCAGTCACCTGTCTTGCTTGTGCTTCCGTATAGGCTTCATTCAGCTTCCGCAATACTTCCTGTTGATCCAAATTCTGCTGACTGATCACACTAGATAAAAGACGGTTGCCCCCGCAGCAGAAATCGATGTTATAGGCTTTGAGCACATTGCTTGCTCCCGGAAAATGTACAACCAGTGTTCCGATTTGTTCTGATCCATTAAATTGTGTTTGCATGATCAATTCCTCCTTTTATATAGCTGTGAAAGTAAATGGCATCTTCTCTGCTCTCTCCTCATCCATTGAACATACTCTTATTGTGCCAGACTAAGAGACTTGCTTCCTTGATCTAAATCAATTCTTGTAAAAAATAAAGGAGTGCTAACCATGTGCTGCAATCATTGTGATCATTCCGCCGAAGCTTCCTGCTTAACCAAGGTACCCATCTTTAACACCTTGACTACGGACGAGATGAAGGCTTTACATCCTGTGATTCAAACCAAATCCTTTGGCAAGGGTGACTAT
>JAIMBU010000029.1 GCA_023511325.1 Gorillibacterium sp. | reverse complement strand
TGCTAGATGTTTGCCCCTTTAATGCATTGGAGGAACTAGACGGAAAGGTCGTCATCAACTCAGCTTGTAAAATGTGCAAGCTATGTGTGCGCAAAGGACCAGCAGGGGTAATGGAGATTATTGTTGAGTCAGTACAGGAAATCGATAAGAGCGCATGGAAAGGCATTGCCGTCTATGTAGATCACACAGAGGGTGAAATTCACCCGGTGACTTATGAGCTGATCGGAAAAGCTCGTGAGCTTGCGGATAAAACGAACCAGCCTGTTTATGCCGTGTTTATGGGCAATCACATTACGGAGAAAAGTCATGAGCTGCTGCATTACAGTGTCGATGAAGTATTTGTCTATGATGATCCTGCACTGAATCGCTTTAAGCTGGAGACTTATACTTCTGTTTTCGAGGATTTCATCAAGGCGATAAAGCCTTCATCCATTTTGGTTGGCGCGACAATCGTCGGCCGCCAGCTTGCTCCGCGCGTTGCAGCTCGTTTCCGCACGGGGCTTACCGCAGACTGTACGGTGCTAGAGATTGAAGAAAATACAGATTTGATTCAGATCCGCCCTGCTTTTGGCGGCAATATCATGGCTCAGATATGGACACCCAACAATCGCCCACAAATGGCTACCGTTCGCTATAAAGTAATGAATGCACCGGAGCGCGAGCAAGAGGAAACAGGTAAAATCACCAACCGCAGCATTGCATCGGAAAAGCTTCATAGCAAGGTCAAGTCCATTAGTGTGATGCCGAAGGAAAAGGAAAAGACCATTGACGGAGCTGACGTGTTAATTGTAGCCGGCCGTGGTGTGAAAAAGCAGGAGGATTTGGCGCTGCTACAGCAGCTTGCCGATCTTCTGGGCGCAGAGATTGCCTGCACCAGACCGTTGGCTGAGTCGGGCTGGATTGATGCCAAACGCCAGGTGGGCTTAAGCGGAAGAACGGTACGTCCCAAGCTGATTATCACTTGCGGGGTTTCAGGTGCCATCCAGTTTGTCGCGGGTATGAATAATTCGGAACAGATTATCGCCATTAACAACGATCCGAAGGCTACTATCTTCAAGGTTGCCCATTATGGCTTGGTCGGAGATATTTATGAAATTGTTCCGAAGCTGATCCAAAAAATTAAAGCCGGGAAGGAGCTTACCCATGAGCTACAAAAAATTTGATTCGCATGATTTGGTGTTTATCCAATCCGTCATCAATGATAACGACCGCATTCTGTATGCTGAGGACATCAACGAAGAATACAGTCATGATGAGCTCAGTGGGACGGAAAGCTACCCTGACGTTGTAGTGAAGGTATCGTCTGCCGAAGAGGTTTCTAAAATCATCGAATATGCCAATATTCATCATATTCCGGTAACACCACGTGGCGCAGGAACAGGTTTGGTTGGCTCATCGGTTGCCATTGAGCATGGAATCATGCTAGATACCTCTCTGATGAACCGTTTTCTTGAGCTGGATGAAGATAATCTTACCGTTACGGTTGAACCAGGCGTCCTGCTGATGGAGCTTTCGGCGTATGTCGAGGCCAAGGGCTTGTTCTATCCGCCTGACCCGGGCGAAAAGTCGGCAACCATCGGTGGTAACATCAGCACCAATGCCGGAGGCATGCGAGCGGTAAAATACGGGGTTACCCGTGACTATGTGCGTGGCCTGGAGGTTGTTCTGCCCAATGGCAGCATTGTGGAGTTCGGCGGAAAAATCGTCAAGAACAGCTCGGGCTATGCGATGAAGGATTTGATCGTCGGCTCCGAGGGAACGCTGGGTATCATTACCAAAGCCATTCTGAAGCTGCTTCCGTTGCCCAAGAAAAATATCAGTCTGCTGGTTCCTTTTCCCACGTTGGAACAAGCCATCCGCACGGTTCCGCTGATTGTTAAATCTAAGGCCATTCCCACGGCTGTAGAATTTATGGAACGCGAAGTCATTATCGATTCTGAGCAATATTTGGGTACTAAATTTCCGGATAACCAAGCCGATGCCTATCTGCTGCTGAGATTTGATGGCAATTCTGCTGAGGAGATTGAAAAATCCTACGATAGTGTGGCTCAGATTTGTCTGGAACAGGGTGCGGTTGATGTCCTGATCTCCGATACCGACGAGCGTAATGAGTCCATTTGGAAAGCAAGAGGCGCTTTTCTGGAAGCGATTAAAGGCTCGACCACATATATGGATGAAGTGGATATTGTGGTTCCGCGCAATCGTGTCAACGATATGGTCGAATATACCCATGCTCTGCAAAAAGAAATTGGCGTGCGGATCAAAAGCTTCGGTCACGCTGGCGATGGAAATCTTCACGCCTATATTCTCAAGGATGACCTGAGTGATGAGGTGTGGGAAGAACGGATGAGCTTGTCCATGGAAAAACTCTATGCTAAAGGTCGCGAGCTACAGGGTCAGGTTTCCGGCGAGCATGGTATCGGCTTTGCTAAGAAGTCGTATCTGAAAGAATCGATTGATCCTGAGGTCATCGGGATTATGAGTGGCATTAAAAAAGCATTCGATCCCAACAATATTCTCAACCCGCACAAGGTTTTCCAAACCTGAGGTTTTCGCTTCCTTTTTATATCTGAGCCTTATTGTTATAATGGGGATAGCAGTCGTGTTGTTAAACGGGAACCAATTGAGCAATGTAGATCGATTGGAGTCTTACTCACCGAAACGGATGCGAAATCGTTTGGGTAAACACAGGCTGAACTAGATCTCATACTAAGAAAAGAGGCACACATGATGTTATTTTCCAATATTCTTCTTGCTTACGACGGGTCCAAGGCTTCCACCAAGGCTTTAGAGCATACGATAGAGCTGGCGCGGCTTCTCCCTAACGCTATTATCAGGGTTATCCATGTGTATAATTTCCCACGCCTTTATGTAGGTGAGGGTTTCGCTGCCATTCCTGATTCAGTAACTAAGGAATATTATGACGCCTCTGTACAGACGGCCGAGCAGGCAAAGCGGCTTTTTCAAGCGGCAGGCGTTACTGCAACGGTAGAGATTGTCCAAGGCGCTCCGGCAGAAAAAATTCTTGAATTTGCCAAGACTCATGGAGCTGATGTTATTATCATTGGCAGCCGGGGTCTGGGCGGCATTAAGGAATTTGTGCTGGGAAGCGTCAGCCATAACGTTGTGCAACACGCTCGTATCCCCGTACTTGTAATCAAGTAGGACCGTTAACGGCTAGTGCTCTGCCATGGTTGTAATGAGATGACGATCGGACCCATGGCGCAGAGCAACAGCCATTTAAAAAACAGCTGGCAAACCTGCTTTTAACGCGGGTTTGCCAGTTGCTTTTTGTTTAACTTATCCCTTTCCCAACTGCTTTCATTGAAGGATTGAAAATAGACCGCTATAATTAATGGGGATTGCCATCGCACTGCTGTAAAGATAAAGCAATATCATCTAGGAGGAAACAACATGGCACGTTATTTTAACGGCAAGGAAGTCGAATTACTGGCTCCGGTGGGTACGTTCGATATTTTCAAGGAGGTTATACAGGCGCGTTGCGATGCCGTCTATCTGGGCGGACCGATGCTTAACATGCGAATGATGCGCAAAGGCTACAACCTGTCACTTGAAGAGATTGCCGAAGCACTTAAAATTGCACACGAACTTGGCAAGAAAGTATATGTCACCGTAAACAATCTGTTCAGCGAAGAGGACATTGCCGAGGCGCGAGCCTATCTCACCTTCCTGAATCAGGTTCGTCCCGATGCTCTGATTGTTCAGGATATGGCGGTACTGTCACTGATCCGCGAAATGGGACTTACCGTTCCTATTCATGCTTCGGTCATGATGAATGTACACAATCTGGAAATGATATACGCACTGAAGGAGCTCGGTATTAGCCGGGTGGTCACGTCGCGGGAGATGGAGCTGGGGGCGGCAAAGCTGCTGGGGCAGCACAGCGGAATGGAGCTAGAGTATTTCGTCCACGGCGATATGTGCTCCGTCCACGGTGCCAACTGCTATTTTAGCTCTCAGGTATTCGGAATGAGCAGCAACCGGGGCAAATGTATGAAGCCATGCCGCTGGGATTATCGCATCAAGAAAGACGGTTATGTGTTCCCAACGGAATATCCGCTGGCGGTGAAGGATATGTTCATGTATGAGCATCTGCCGGAGCTGATCAATTCAGGGATTACATCTTTCAAAATTGAAGGCCGGATGCGAGACAAGGAGTTTATCGTCATGCTGGTGAATGCTTACGGCGCAGCGATTGACCGCTATATCGAAGATCCAGTCGGGTTTGACCGCGCGGTTGACTCCAAGCTGCTGTACAAAAATCGGAAACGAGATTTCTCCACTGCTTATGCCTTCGGCAGACCGGGATTGTCCAACATTAATCGCCGTTATGAAGGAACGGGTAAATTTTACAGTACAGGCAAAGTGTTCAGTACGCCCACTGAGGAACGCGAGCTGTCGGAAGAACGTGTCATGCAGTTGAAGGAGCGGCTTGCCCTCGATAAGCGTGGAGAAGCGGTACGGCCGCAGCTTGCCGTACGGGTTAACAATGTGGCCCAGGCGCAAACTGCGCTTGAGCTGAACGTAGAGCATCTGTATCTCTCCGGTGATGTGTTCGAACCCGATCGCCCGTTTACCAAACGTGAAATTATGGAACTCTGTGCAGTAAAAGGAGCAACAAAGCTTTACCTCGGATTGCCCCGGATGATGGCTGAGCTGCAGTTTGATCAATACGACGGACTGCTGCTGAATGGTGAACGACTGCCGATCGATGGTCTACTTGTGACGAATCTCGGTGCCATCCGTCGCTATAAAGCAGCGGGTTATCCGCTCATCGGGGACGCCTCCTTGCACATCTATAATCATCTTGCTGCCAATCTGTACGCTGAGCTAGGGCTGGAACGAGTGACGATTTCATCGGAAATGACGCTGGAGCATTTTGCTTCCTTCGCTTCTCGCTGCGAAGTACCGCTCGAGGCTGTTGTTCATGGAACGCCCGTACTTATGTATATGGAGCATGACCTCTACGAGAATACGGAAGTAATGGAACCGATTGAGCAGGAAGACAACTATTATGTCAGCAATGAGGTGCTTGTGCTTAAGACGGACAAGGGTGAAAACCCGGTCCACCGCGATCAATACGGCCGCAATCATCTGCTCTTTGCCAAAGAATTATGTTATCTCCCGTTTTTAGGAGAGCTGAATGAAGTTGGCATTTCCGTCTTTCGGATTGAGGGCGTCACTTACACACCGGAGCAGCTTCGCCATATTATCCTAGCGTATCAGCAGAAAATAAGTGGCAATACTTCCGATCTACTGGGCGGTATGAAGCCAGTATACGCAGGTTTTACCTTGGGTGCGTTGCAGTTCAACTAATTTTCATAGGAAGCGGCAGGAGCAGGCTAGACAGAAAGGGTTGAATCGACATGGAAAAGATAAAAGCGATCGGCAGAGAAGCGGTCATTGAAGGACGCAAACGTTATTTTTATCCCTGCACACAGCATTTTTACAATAATCCCCCACAGCTTGTACGTGGAGTGATGCAGCATGTATATGATGAGAACGGCAAGTCATACACTGACTTTTTCGCAGGCGTGTCTGTAGTGGCCTGCGGACATTGCAATCCGGCGATCACGGATCGAACGATCGCCCAGCTTCAGCAGTTGCAGCATACCTCGACGATCTATTTGACCCAACCCGCTGTCGATCTGGCACAACGGCTTGCGCTGGTATTGCCTGGTGACTTGTGCCGGACCTTCTTCGTGAACAGCGGATCGGAAGCGAACGAAGGCGCATTGCTGTTGGCTCGCATGCATACCGGCCGTAAAGGCTTTATTGCGCTGGAAAGTGGGCTGCATGGCCGTACCAATCTTACGATGAGCGTAACAGGGCTGCAGATGTGGCGCACCGACCGCTATCTGGATGAAGATGTCGCCTTTATTCCGCGCCCTTATGAAGCGGGTTTGTCACTTGATGAAGCGGCCGCCCTATCACTGGAAGCGTTGAAGGAGGTACTGGAGGAGAAAGGTGATACGATTGCCGCCATGATTGTTGAACCGATTCAGGGCAACGGTGGCATGATTATGCCGGCTCTGGATTATTTCCGCAAGGTGAAGTCGTTGCTGGACAAGCATGGCGTGTTGCTTATTGCCGATGAAATCCAGACCGGCTTCGGGCGGACAGGAGCCATGTTCGCGATGGAGCATTTCGGGGTCGTTCCAGACATTGTTAGCATGGCTAAAGCACTTGGTAACGGTATTCCCATAGCAGCTTTCGCCACCACTGATGAAATTGCTGCTTCCCTAAATCGTCCTTCCGCCTCGACCTTTGGCGGCAATCCAGTGTCCGCCGCGACAGCGCTCGCCGTGCTCGATTATATTCAGGCAGAGTCATTGCCGCAGCGAGCTTCCGAATTGGGTGCTAAATTAAAAGCGGGATTGGAGACTCTGCGGGAGCGGCATCCTGAGCTGATCTATGAGGTAAGAGGCATCGGGCTGATGCTGGGCGTCGAACTACGTGCCAGCGGCTCCATAGATGCCGCGGTACTTACCGACCGTTTATTGGAGGAGATGAAGGATCGGGGTTACCTGATCGGCAAGAACGGTGTCGGCCGAAATGTACTTGCCTTTCAGCCACCGATGATCATTACGGCAGCGGATATCGACGGGCTGCTGTTCGTTCTTGGCGATGTGCTAGCTGGGATACAGGACGGCATCGTGACAGCAGCGGCGGAAGTGCAATGAGTGCCCTTTGCCATCTTCTCGCTTGCAGGCATTGGCGGAGAATAACAAGCAATAATCAATAGGAAGAATCTCACCGAAGGGGTATCCCCTAAGGATCTAATAAAAGCTTCTCAGCTAGCTGTGGAAGCTTTTTTCCTGATTTTAAAAGAACGCCTATACACATTAATACATGAACAGAATGCAAGAATCTGCCACAAGCAGGAATAAACAGCACAGACATAGAATGTTAGAACGAATATGGCAACAATATTTCACTTTGAAGCTTATATTGAACGGAACTGATACAGCAGTTAAAGGTGGAATGGGTATGCTTGCCATTGATCATTATCAGATATTAGAAACCATTTCGGATCAGCATAGAAAATCAGTCTATAGATGTTGGGATGCCGTTTCTCAGGCTTCATATATATTAAAGGTGCTTAAAGCAGAATTTAGCGGGCCTGATGAGGTCATGCGCTTTAAGCAGGAGTATCGGATGCTCAAGAAGCTGAGTGGAAGCGTCGATGGTGTCATAAAACCCTTTAAGCTGGAAGAACGAAGCGGTTTTTTCTATATGGTCTTGGAGGATATTCAAGGTCAATCCCTAAAAAGGGTGATGGCAGACGGGAAGCTTAGTTTGGATACGCTTTTGAAGCTGATGATCAAGATTGTTGATATTATCGGTGGAATCCATGAGCTACAGATCATTCATAAGGACGTTAAGCCCTCTAATATAATCTGGAATAGGGCTACGGACGTGGTTCAGGTCATTGATTTTGATCTTTCGGTAAAGCTCTCAAAGGAAAAGCAAGAGTTTATAAACAACGGTGTACTCGAAGGAAGTTTGCTCTATATCTCTCCTGAGCAGACTGGCCGGATGAATCGGAGCTTGGATTATCGGACGGATTTCTATTCACTGGGTGTTGTTATATATGAACTGGTGACAGGGGTTAAACCGTTTGAAGCAGAAGAGCTACTGGAGCAGATTTACGCCATTATTGCCAAAGAGGCGACTTCACCCTATGTATTAACTGAAGGCAGGGTCTCTAGGTCTCTATCTGACATCATCATGAAGCTGATCGAGAAATCACCCGCAGACAGATATCGCAGCACCTACGGAATTAAAGCTGATTTGAAAAAATGCCTTGCCGGTCTTGAGGATTTTGAAGTGGGCGCCGAGGATCAAATGAACCTCTTTCAAATTTCCCAAAAGATAGTTGGCAGGGAAGCGGAGCTCGGCCAGTTGGTCGATGCTTTCCGCAGAAGTACTAGAGGGAATCCACAGATCATGCTTGTATCTGGTGACGCTGGTGTGGGGAAGACCGCATTCGTTCACGAACTTCACAAGTACATTAGTCAGGAAAAGGGACTGTTTGCCGAGGGGAAATTTGATCAATATAACAAGAATATTCCTTACAGCGCCATCATTCAGGCCTTTAGAAGATTGATCAATCAACTCATGAGTAGCCAGGATGAGAACGACAAAAGAAAACGCCAGAAATCCTTAACCAAAGCGCTGGATGGAAATGGTGCGTTGATCACAGGTCTTATACCCGAGTTGGAGAAATGGATCGGGGTTCAGCCTAAGATGGAGCAACTGAACCCGGCAGAGGAAACCAACCGCTTCTTCCTGACCTTTGCCCATTTCATTGAGGGGATTACCGATAACGAAAGACCGTTGGTGTTGTTTCTGGATGATGTTCAGTGGGCTGACCTGTCTAACCTGCAGCTTGTTGAAAGATTAGTTCTGAATAATCGGCTGCGTAAATTGTTTATCGTGGGGTCTTATCGACACAATGAAATTTCTCCCCACCATGCCTTTTATACCTCGATGACTAAGATTGAAAAAAGCAGGGAAATCGGACAGATCAAGCTGAATTCGCTGTTACCTCAGGATCTGGATAGCTTTATTGCGGATACGCTATGCACCGACCCCAGCAGAGTAAGGGAGCTATCGGATTTCATCTATAAGCGAACAAAAGGAAACTCCTTTTTTGTCAATCAAATCCTCAAGGATTTGCATCGCAACGAATATCTCTATTTCGATGAACGGGAAGGGGCATGGAGCTGGAAGCTTGAGCAACTCATGCATTTACCTATCAATGACGATGTTGTTGATTTCCTGATGATGAGGCTGAATCATCTACCTGAGGACGTTCGCAAGATCTTGATGATAAGTGCTTCCATTGGCAACTCATTCGATTTCGACATGCTGTCTTTAATTGGTGAAACAGAGAGGAATGTTATCGCGCGTGCCTTAATTCAAGCTGTGGATGAGGATATCATCATCCCGTTGGATTCCAATTACTCGATGCTGTCCAATTTTCTGGAGGAGATAGGAGAAGCCGCACAGCAGATCCATATCCGATTCAGCTTTCAGCACGATCGGATTCAACAGGCCTTCTATCAGATGCTCGATGCGGCGACAAGTAAGCGGCTGCATCTGACCATAGGGAGATTGCTGCTTAAGCATTTGGCAGTTGAGGAGGCTGAAGATAAGCTGATTGATCTGGCAACGCATATGAACAAAGGAATTGAATATATCAGCGAGAAGGATGAAGTTGATCAGGTCATCCAGCTGAACCTGAGGGCTGCCAGAAAAGCCAAAGCTGCTTTTGGCTATGACTCGGCGTTTGCACTTCTGGAAGTGGCTAGAAGCCTTTTGACGGAAAGCTCCTGGCACGAAGAAGAGCAGCAGACCTTGGATATCTACCGACTTTACTGTGAATGCGGATACCTAACCCATCATATTGAGGCCGCTGATCGGTCGAGTACTGTTCTGCTAGAGCATACACAAAGCAGCTATGCCATTGCACAGATATATGAAATGCAGGCTAATCATTATACGTATCTGGGGATGATGAAGGAATCCATCATCGCCGGCAGGTTAGGCCTTCAGGCTATGGGCATCAAGATTCCGCATAAGGTTGGACTGGCGCTATTGTTAAAGGAATTCGTCAAGGTTAAAGCAGGCTTGAGAGGAAGGACGATCGAGGAGATTTTCGCTAAACCGGAGATCAAGGATCAGCAGATCAAGTTAATTATGCGGCTTTTGATTAATTTCATTCCTCCAACCTTTATCTCGGGAGAAACGCTGCTTTTTGGCTTTGTTGTACTTAAGAAGGTTGAGCTGACATTGAAATATGGGAATTCGCCGGAGTCTGCTCTCGCTTTTATTGGGTATTCCATTCTGCTCTCCGGATTTGGTGACATCAAGGGAGCTTTTGATTTCGGCAGGCTGGGGATCAGAATCAACGATAAATTCAATGATCTTCAGTGGAAGGGGGCAGCGCATGTATTACACACGTTGTTCTGTCACACATGGAATGAACCCTGGAGTACGCTGGCGGATCGGTACAAGATCGCAATTGAATCCAGTTTACGCGCTGGGGATTTGCTGTATCTTGCCCATTCCTGTTTCTATCTGAATCTTTGGAATCCAACCATGGATATTGTCGCTAATCTGCAGGAAAGCAGCAGCAGCATCGCCATGATCGAGAATACCAAATATAAAGAAGCCTTGGCGACTGCAAGGCTAGCCAGACAACAGCTACTGAATCTGGCAGGGGAACTACAGAATGACCTGTCGTTTGACGACGAGTTCTTCAGTGAAGAAGCCTATGTCAGCCAGCTTGAAGAAGCTAACTATTATTCGGGAATTGCCATCTATTACATCTATAAGATGAAGCAGTCGTTTACTTACGAAAGCTACAAAAGCGCTTTGATCTATATGGACAAAGCCTACAAGATCATCGGTACCCTTGCAGGTTCGGCTTTCATGGAGGAGTTTGCCCTCTATACGTTCCTAAATTTGGCATACTGCTATAACGACTTTAATGCTTATGATAAAGCCAAAGCAAGGGCAAGAATGCGCAAGGAATATGGTCGGGTTAAAAAATGGGTAAAGCATAGTCCAGAGAATTTCCGCCAACACGAGTATCTGATGAAGGCGGAATGGGCGAGAATCGATGGTAAAGACAAGCGGGCTGGCCAATATTATGATTTGGCTATTCAGGCCAGCGAACAGGGGGATTTCGTCAGGTATAAAGCGCTGACGAATGAACTGGCCGCCAAATTCTATTTAAGTAGGGATTTCAAGGAATTTGCCGCATACCTACTCAGACAGTCCATATATTACTATTCGGTCTGGGGAGCCAAAGGCAAGATCAGACATATCAATGATCAATACCCCGATATCGTCAGCAAAATGAGCAATAAAGAGTTTTTACATGGAAGAACCCTAACGGACTTCACGGAAAGTATAGATATGAATTCGATGATCCTGGCCTCCCAGGCTATTTCCAAGGAAATAGAACTAAATAATCTGTTGGAAGCCTTAATGGAAATTGTAATCAAAAATGCGGGCGCGCAAAGAGGCTGCATCCTGATGATTGGAAATTCCAGTCTGTTGGTAGA